>JAGQQB010000007.1 GCA_020426425.1 Planctomycetaceae bacterium
AGTAGATGTCGTGGTGCGGAGGTGGACTGATCAGGCCGACGCCCGGCGTTGAGTGCCGCGTGGCGGCGATGATCTTGTCGACCTTATGGCCAGGGAGTTCGCCCCCTTCACCGGGCTTTGCCCCCTGCGCCATTTTGATCTGCAGTTCATCGGCATTCGTGAGGTACCACGAGGTCACCCCAAAGCGACCGCTGGCCACCTGCTTAATGGCCGACCGCTTGCTGTCGCCATTGGCGAGTGGGATAAAGCGTTCCGGGTCTTCGCCCCCTTCGCCGGTGTTGCTCTTACCTTGAATGCGGTTCATGGCGATCGCGAGCGACTCATGCGCGTCGGCCGAGATGGAGCCGTAACTCATCGCTCCGGTGCAGAACCGCTTGAGGATGTCTGCGGCGGACTCGACTTCGTCGAGTGGAACCGGAGTTGTGCCGGTCTTGAACTTCATCAGTCCGCGCAACGTCCCCTGACGCTGTTCGCCTTCATTGATCATGTGGGCGAAGCGCCGGTAGGCATTTGCATCGCCATTGCGTGCTGCCTGCTGAATCTCGGCGATCGTGAACGGATTCCAGCCGTGCTTTTCGCCACTGTGTCGCCAATGCACGAGGCCATCGTTCGGCAGGACTGGCAGTCGCTCGGATTCAGACCGACAGGGGAAGCCAAGCTCATGCCGCATGAGCTGTTCGGTTCCCAGGATGTCGAACGTGACCCCTTTGATTCGGCTGGCGGTGCCGGCGAAACAGGTGTCGACCACTTCCGGTGCGAGACCGAGGGCTTCGAAGATCTGCGCGCCTTTGTAGGACTGCAGCGTCGAGATGCCCATCTTGCCCATCACCTTGAGCATGCCCTTGCTCACCCCTTCACGGTAGGTCGCGACGATCTTCTTCTCGTCGAAATCGCCCTTGAGGTGTCCGTGGTCTTTCGCCTCCCGCAGAGTTTCGAACGCCAGATACGGATTGATCGCATCAGCCCCGTAACCGGTGAGCAGGCAGAAGTGATGCACCTCGCGGGCTTCGCCTGTTTCGAGGACCAATCCAACGCGCGTTCGCAGCGCCTTGCGCACCAAGTGATGATGCACCGCTCCGCACGCCAGCAGCGCGCTGACTGGGACGCGATCGTACGACGCCGAGTGATCGGACAGGACGAGGAAGCTGTAGCCATCATGAATCGCCTGTTCTGACTCGCGGCAGATGCGGTCAAGCGCCGCCTGCAATCCAGCGGAACCCTCTGTGCGACTCCAGGTGGTGTCGATGACCTTGGTCTTCCAGCCGCGATGGCCATTGAGCGCCTTGATGCCGGCACATTCCTTGTCGGTGATGACCGGATGCGGGACGCGGAGTCGATGGCACTGCTCGGCAGTGGTGTCGAGCAGGTTCCCTTCGGGGCCGATGTAGCACTCCAGCGACATGATCACTTCTTCGCGGATCGAGTCGATCGGCGGATTGGTGACCTGCGCGAAGAGCTGCTTGAAGTAGTCGTAAATGAGTCGCGGCTTGTCGGACAGGCACGCGAGCGAGGAATCGTCTCCCATCGAATAGATGGGATCCTTCTTCGAGTTCACCAGCGGGATCAGCATGAACTGAAGGGTTTCGGTGGTGTAACCGAACGCTTGCTGTTGTTCGAGCAGTTGCTGACCACGGATGTTAGGGAGTTCGTGACCGTTGCTCGTTGCTTTCCAGTTGTCGACGAGATCGCTCAGTTCCACCCGTTGCTGCTGCAACCAGTCGCGATAAGGACGACGACTGGAAACATCTCGCTTGAGTTCTTCGTCGGGGATGAGACGTCCCTGTTCAAAGTCGACGAGGAACATTTTGCCGGGCTGCAAGCGGCCTTTGAACTTCACGTTCTCAGGTTCGACGTCGACCACGCCGACTTCACTCGCCATGATGACGCGGTCATCGTGAGTGACGTAATAGCGGCTGGGACGCAGACCATTGCGGTCCAGGCAGGCGCCAATGAAATGCCCGTCGGTGAAGGAGACACTCGCGGGGCCATCCCACGGTTCCTGCAGTGCGGAGAAGTATTCGTAGAAGGCGCGTTTATCTTCCGACATGTCCTGATGATTCTGCCAGGCTTCGGGAATCATCATCATCGCGACTTCCTGCAACGTCCGTCCCGAGTGGTACAGGAACTCCATCACGTTGTCGAAGTTGCCCGAGTCCGAACAGTGCTTTTCAACGATCGGGAAGAGCTTCTCCAGATCCTTGCCAAAGAACTCGGACTTGAGCACCCCCTGGCGGGCGAACATCCAGTTGGCGTTCCCCTTGAGCGTGTTAATTTCGCCGTTATGGGCCATGAACCGCAGTGGCTGCGCGCGGTCCCATGACGGAAACGTGTTCGTGCTGAAACGGCTGTGGACCATCGCCAGATGGGATTCGAAGTCTGGATCTTCGAGGTCGGCGAAGTAGGGCAGCATCTGATCCGGCGTCAGCATTCCCTTGTAGACGATCACCTTCGACGAGAGTGAGCAGGCATAGTACTCGAGTGCATGGGGATGCGTGCTTTCGCGAATCCGGTGGCTGCCGAGTTTGCGGATGACAAACAACTGCCGTTCGAGCGCATCCTGGTTGAGTCCATCGGCCGCGCCGACGAACAGCATCTCCATGTACGGCTCGGCCTGGACGGCAGAGGGACCGATGTTGGCCAAATCGGGACGCTGTGGAACATCGCGCCAGCCAAGCAGTCGCTGTCCCTGTTCGGCGACGATTTCGCCGATTGTTTGCTTGAACTCAGCGCGCGCGGCTGCGTCCTTGGGGAGGAAGATGATTCCGGCCCCGTACATTCCTTTGGCTGGCAGATCGATCCCCAGTTCCGCTTTTGCGACCCGGCGCAAGAAGCGGTCGGGCAGACCGACGAGCATACCGGCTCCGTCGCCAGTGTTTTCTTCGCATCCACAGGCACCGCGATGGGTCATGTGCCGCAACATGCGATCAGCATCAAGCACAATCTGGTGCGAGGCTTGTCCTTTGATATGGGCGACAAGCCCCACGCCGCACGAATCGTGCTCGTTCTCTGGATCGTACAAGCCGTGGGGTTGTGGGAACTGGGTTAGTCCGCTCATCCGTTCAGGTTCCTTCGACGTCAACAATACTTCACATGGGCTGTTGTCTCGGCAGCGAGACGACAGTGGTGCTCCCTCACCGCTCCCTGGCGCGGGCCAAGGAGCAAAATCTGTGGGGAATCCCCCTAGAGTACCGGAACCTGTGGCTCAATCAGAGTTAGTCCAGGTCGTAATCCGGTGTTTTTGCCCGTTCGGGTTCGGGGACATAGCGCAATAGATCCACGAATTTCTCCGCAGCCGTCGTGAGACTTCGGTTGCGCTTATGGACGATCCCGAGTGGGCGTTTGAAGTCCAGCCCCTCAAAGGGAATGGACTTGAGCGTGCCGGCTTCGACTTCCCGACGCAGCGTCGGTTCGGGGAGGATGGAAATCCCTGCTCCGATCTCCACGGCTCGCTTAACAGTTTCCACGTTGTCGAACTGGTGAATCACCTGCACCGACACGTGGTTGTTTCGTAAGACACGATCAATCACCCGACGGATCGTCAGATCCTGAGTGAAGCCGACAAAATCCCGGCCTTGCAACTTTCCCATGGGAACGGAACTCAGCTTGGCCAGTTCGTCGTCCGGTGGTGTGACCAGCACCATGTCCTGATCCTGCCAAGGAATGCTGCTGATGTCTCCGCCATCCCGGGGAAAGGAGACGATCCCCAGTTCGGCGTCGTCCCGCAGTACGCGGGCATAGACTTCTTCAGGATGGGCATAGTCGACCCGAATCTCCACTTCCGGATGCTGTTTGCGGAAGCGATCAACATAAGCCGCCATTTGCAGCAGCCCAACCGAATAGATGCAGACGATGCGGACTCGACCGGCGACTCGGCCCTTGAACTTCTGGATCGAATCCTCGATGTCCCGATAATCATCCAGCCAGCGACGGACACGCTCAAAGTACACCTCTCCCGCAGGTGTCAACTCCGGCGGGCGGCGCGAGCGGTCGATCAGTTTGATTCCGAGATGTTCTTCCAATTGCTGAACTGCCTGGCTCACCGCTGGCTGAGAGATCTTGCGAATCTCCGCTGCCCGCGAAAAGCCATGGTGCGTGATAACGTCGCAGAAAATCTCTGCGTTCCGAAGGTGGATGAGTGACATAAGTCGCCTGTGATTGTTATCCGGCGCGGGATAACTGATTGGGAGTTTACGGGGGCGGGCTACCAGCGTCAAGCGCCGGGACGGACCATCTTCCCGGTTCTGGCTCTGACATGTTGTCTGCAACACCTGATACGTACAGAAGTCACCGCAGAATTACCGCTCCTGACACAGATTCTCGAAAGAATAATGAATGAGTCATCAACCACGGCGCAAGCAGCTTAAGGAATTCGACTTACGTATCCGTGGGATCAGCGAGCAAAGCAGCTCCGCCCCACCATTCGCATTAAGCTTGTTAAGAGATGGAGTCCAAGACGGCCTTTCGAGACCGTCGGTCGATGCCCCCAGACATCGTACTTGAGTCGCTCAATTCCCCGCAGGATTTCCAGACCACCCAGAGTGAAGAGGTCGATGTCGACTTGCAGTCGCCCAGGCATTTGGGGAATGAGCGGTTTGCCCGACAGCAACAGTTGCTTTGCTCGGTCGACTTCGAAACGCATCAGCTCTGCAAACTGCGGAGTGAACCGCCGCTGCAAATAGTCGTCCCGCGTGTAGCCGAAACGTGCACGGTCTTCGGCAGGCAGATAGATCCGACCGATGTCCAAGTCGCGGGCGACATCTTGCCAGAAGTTGGCCAACTGCAAGCCGGTGCAGACATTGTCGGAGAGTTCCGCCCGCTGTGGCGTGAAGACCTCACACAGATACAGCACGATCCGACCGACCGGATCGGCACTGCGGCGACAGTAATCGCGAAGATGCTCGTAGGTTTCGTACTCGTGAACGGTCTGATCCTGCACAAACGCCGAGATCAGGTCTGCGAAAGGATCGCGTGGGATTGCGAACCGTTCGATCGTCGGACGCAGCGCGACGAAGACCGGATGAAGGCACTCGCCCGCGTAGCAGGCATCAAGTTGTGATTGCCACCAGGCGAGCATTTGGAGCGATTGAGCGGGATCGCCCAATTCGTCTCCCAGATCGTCCGACCAGCGACAGTAGGCGTAGACGTTGTAGAAATGCTGATGCAGATGACGTGGCAGCAACCAACTGACCACGGGAAAGTTCTCGTAGTGTGTGCTGGCGATCTCGCGGCAATACGCCTCTGCGGTCCGCAGATCGACGACTGCCTGCTGATCGGGACCAAACCGAGTCAGGTCATCACGGACCGACATCAGGCCGGCTCCGATCTGCGATGCTCGACGAGGATTTCCAGCGGATGCTCGGCAACATAGGCGAGCAATTCTGCTTCGCGGAACACGCCTGTTGTCGCTCCCGCTGACTGGACACAACTCGCTCCCATGGCCGAGCCGAGACTCAAGCACTGTTCGACGGAGCGTTCCCGCAGCCTCCCGTACAGATAACCCGCCACAAACGCATCGCCGCCGCCGGTGCCGTCCACCTGTCGGACCGGATGAGCCGGAGCGCGCAGCGTACGCCCGTCCCGGTCGAGCACGACCACCCCCTGGGCGCCACAGGTTACGATGACATCGCCAGCCCCCAACTTACGGAAGTGCCGCGCCTGGGCCCACGGATCGTCCAGGCCGGTGATGACTTCCCCTTCGTCGCGATTCGGCAGAAACAAATCGGTCTCTGCGAGCGCCGCTGGCAGCATCGCGCGGATCAAGTCCGGCTCACCAATGACGACATCCAGGACCGTGGTCACGCCCAGTTGTCGTGCGCGACGAAACAGGGCGGCCACATGCTCTCCCGAGAAGGCCGAATTGAGTCCAAAGCCGCCAACATACAGAATGCGAACCCCGGTCAGTGCGTCGTCGCTCAGTTCCAGCCCAGTCAATTCTGCGTTGGCGCCCACCGCGTGAATGAAACGCCGATCTTCACCCTGAACATTGACCACCTGTGTCGCCGCTGTCTGGGCTGTTTGCGAGACGGTTACGTGCGCGCAGGAAACATGAGCACGATGCAGTTCCGCCTGCACGAACTCTCCGAGTGGGTCGGCCCCCACTCGCCCGGCAATGCCGACCGCGACATTGAGTCTCGCAAGATCGACCGCCACATTCGACGCGCAGCCGCCGATGGTCAATTCGAGTTGTTGCGTTGTGACCAGACCACCAGCGGGCGGGAATTGCGCGATCGGCGCGCAGACCAGATCCGCGACAATCAGGCCAACGCAGAGTACATCACAAGATTGATCCATTCGCTCCTCCCGACAAGACAGCTCAAGCATGATAACAGTCGCGCTGCGGGCGTTGAACATTGCAGGGTTCCTCGGTCGACGGTCGAGAAATCCGTCTTCCACGCCCGTTCGCTTTTCCCGTATTCTCCCTGCGCTCATAAACACACGCAGGCAATCAGGAGTGGCGCGATGGTGGACCGGCAACTGGACTGTCAGGGATTGAATTGCCCGATGCCGATCGTTGAGATTACCAAGGCGGTTCGCGAAATGTCTGATGGACAGGCTCTGGAAGTCTTAGCGACCGACCTGGCATTCAAGCTCGATGTCGAGGCCTGGTCGCGGAGGACGGGGCATTCCATCGAATCGCTCGAGGAAGGCCCCGTATTGCGGGCACTGATCCGCATTCACAAGTAGATCACCTCGGTGAGGTCAGGGAGCAGAGGCCGTGAGTGAAGCCGCTGCGGACGAGAGGTCAATCTGTTAGCAGGATGCGAACAATATGAGTGCCGAAAAGAACGTTGTCGTGATGCTCACGTCGGGGAAGTCCGACAATGGCAAGAATGCCACCTTGGCGTTTTCGTGCGCCTTGTCCTCAATCGCGCTCGGGCAACCGACCAGCGTTTTCCTGACCAGTGATGGCGCGGTCTGGGGATATCATGGAAGTGCGAGTGGGATCACCGTGCAGGGGTTCCCGCCGCTGTCCGATCTCATCCAGCAGTTCCTCGATGCCGGAGGCACACTTTTGCTCTGCTCCGTCTGCCATCGGACGTGCAGTTCTGGTGGCCCGGATGATGACCCCCATGGTCGGGCACTTGGTCAAACTCGGATCGCAGGCTTTGCGACCGTTGTCGAGTTGGCACTCAATGGCGTCTGCATCACGTTCTGAAGGAAGTCCAAGCCGAACGTGGTCAATCGCAACCAGTCGCGGAACTCGTCGCCAGGGATGGGACGACTGATCAGGAAGCCTTGCAGAACATCGCAGCCCAGGCTGTCCAGGCAGAGGGCCTGTTCCGAGGTTTCAACACCTTCGGCGACCACCGTCAGTCCCAGGCCGTTGCCCAGCGAGACCACGGCACGGACGATCGCATGCGAGGGACGGCAGGTCGCCAATTCACGGACGAAGCTGCTGTCGACCTTCAGCGTATCAATCGGCAGCGTCTGGAGGTAACTCAGCGATGAGTACCCGGTCCCAAAGTCGTCGATCGCGGTTCGAATGCCGAGCTCTCGCAATTGCAGAAGTGTCGCTCGCGCCCTGTCAATGTCCTCAACCAGGGCACTTTCAGTGATTTCGAGTTCGAGCCACTGCGGCTCGGCTCCGGTCTCTTCCAGAATTCGCTTCAACCGGTCGATGAACGCCGGATGACGGATTTGCTGTGGGGAGATGTTGACGGCGACCGGGAAGGGATGCATTCCCAGATCGGCGCACTCGCGGCAGAACTCGGCCGCTCGGGTCAGTACGAGTTCGCCCAGTGGAATGATCAAACCGGTCTGTTCCGCGATCGGGATGAACTCGACCGGGCTCACATAGCTTCCATCCTCGCGGTGCCAACGGACCAGCGCCTCGCAGCCGTGCAGCTGTCCAGTCGAAAGACAGAGTTTGGGTTGGAAGTGTAGCGAAATGTCACCGCCACGCAGCGCTTGTCGCAATTCGCTTTGAATGCGGTGTCGCAAATCGACGAACGACTGCATCTGTGGCGTAAACAGGCGGACGGAGTTCTTGCCCGCCGTCTTCGCCGCATACATGGCGATGTCGGCGTTCTTCATCAGGAGTTCGGGGTCTGTCGCATGCTCGGGAAACAACGTGACCCCGATGCTCACACCAATCGTGGCATCGCTGGAACCCAGTCGGAACGGTTCGCGCAGTGACTTAAGGATTCTGTCTGTTGTCTCGGCCAGGATCTGGCAGGCGGGGTCCAACTCGGGGATGATCACCGCGAATTCATCGCCACCGAACCGAGCGACAAACGTGTCTGTGCCGACCGTATTCCGTAGGCGACGGGCCACTTGCTTGAGCAGTTTGTCCCCCATCGAATGTCCTTGCGAATCGTTGACGTTTTTGAAGTCATCGAGATCGAGGAAGCAGACAGCAAAGGACTCGCCACTCTCTTCGTCGGCGATCAGATCGCCCAGGTATTTGCGGAAGAAGCGACGATTCGGAAGATCGGTGAGGTTATCGCGGAGGGCCTGCTGCTCCAGTTTGCGTTGTGAGTTCTCCAGGGCAGTGACATCGGAAAACATGACAATCAGTCGCCGCCCACCAGATTCCGTGTCGCCGCCCGAACTGATGGATGTCCAGTACCACCGCTCCATGTCCCCACTGCCGACGGGCACCTTGCCCGACCACGAACTCCCTTCCGCCACGCCAGCCAGGGCGTTCATAAACGATCCCAGTCGAATGTCCAGCACCGACTGCAGCGGCCGTCGTACGATGGCAGCGGCCGGTTGCCCAACCATCGAGACGAATGTCGGATTCGCCTCCACAATCCGTCCATCCAGTGTCAGAATCACCACGCCTTCAGCCGCATTGTTGAACACACTCGCCAGCAGGCTCAACCGCCGTTCGCGATGACATTCTTCCGTGATGTCCCGTGACGTCGCGACCGAATAGGTCTCACCCGACAGGAGATCCCGGAAGGTTGACAGACGTGAGGAGAAGACACGTCGTTCGCCAGAGGCGAGTGTTAGTTCATGTTCGCCCGTCTGATCAAATGCAGGGCCGCACAACTCGTGTCCGGTTTTCAGGAACTCTTGCCGTGAGACGCCGAACGAGTCGCAACAGGCATCGTTCGCAACCACCAGCTGTCGGTCTCCGTTCTTCACCGTCAGATGGTCAGGGACCGCGTTGATGACATTGTTCAAGAAGTCACGATGCCGACTGAGTTGACGTTCAAATTCCTTTCGGGTGGTTGTGTCGTGAATCGTCACCAGCACGTGAGCGGCGGACTGCATGTCCACGGCGGTCATCGTGACTTCGCACCAGATGGTCTGGCCATTGCTGTCGAAGGTGATTTCGGTGGTGGTCGCATCGCCGTTGGCCGCCCGCTGGTAACTCGCACTGAGCACGGCGTCGGCCAGTTGGTCGTTGTCCAATCGTGCGGCTTGGAATCGGGCTGGCCAGGTATCGACGAGCCCGTCTCCCAGCAGCGCCGTCGCCTGTGCGTTGCAGGCCACGCAACGCTGATTCCTAAGGATCAGCACTCCATCATGCGTGTTGTCGAAAATTGTGTCGGCCAGTCGCTGCGTGTCTTCCGCAGCAGCCTCTGCGATGGAACGGGCTTCGGCGAGATTGCGACGAGTGACTTCGAGCTCGTCGATGATCTCCGCCGAATGCACGATGGCATCGGCCTGAGCGCGGGCCAGTTCGTCCGACCGATTCCGGACCATGTTCAGTTCGGACCACGTCTGTTCGGCGGCAGCACGCAGACGAGTGAGCGAATCGATCGCTTCCTGGTGCAAATCGGGATCGGGGGTTGTTGACTGCATACGCATCAACAACTCGTCGATCTGTTCGAGCGTGGATGGAAATGGATCCATGGGATAGGCTGTTCGAGGGGGATCGAGCAGCTGGTTTGATGGCTGGTTTCGCTCAGGCTGGAGGTGTTCAGCCTGATTGGGAAGACTCAATCGAGTGCATCAAATAAACAGCGTCGTGTTTGCCTGGGCGGTCATGTCCGCGAACGTCGCCACGCCGCAGAAATCGAGGTTCGGATAGTCAATCAGCTCTTCGCGGCGAATCCCCATCAGCTGCATGGACATCTCGCATACCCGCAGTTTCACGCCGAGTTCGCCGGCTGTGCTAATCAGTTCATTGAGGTCGGCGATGTTCTTCTTCTTCATCTCCGACTGCATCAACATGCGGCCCAGACCGCACATGTCCATTTGCGACAGCGCTGTCCGATTGGCTCCTCGCGGAAGCATGAATCCGAACGCCCATTCCACCAGCGACTTACCCCTGGATTGTGGTCCATCCTTCTTCAGGGCGGCGGTCCCCCAGAAGGTGAAGAACATGGTCACTTCCATGCCGCAGGCGGCCGCTCCGTTCGCCATCACAAAAGCGGCGAGCAGCCGATCCCGGCTCGCTTCAAACACCAGCAGGTTCATGCGGTTCGGATCAGGCGCGGAGGCGAGTTGCGCTTCCAGCTTTTCGATCCGGGCGGTCAACTGGTCAACTTGCAGTTCCGGCGAGTTCAGTTCAAAGACGGTCGACATGGCGGACATGGTGGGTTGCGGGAGGTTGATACCTGCCGAAAGGCTATGTCACTCCAGTCCCCTCGCCCGTAGAACCAGTCAGCTCCGCTCCTTTTCCCTTACCGCTTGTAACGAATATGCAGATGCGACGGGCAAGAAACACGCAGCATCACTACTGCGGCAATCGGAGGTCGAGAATTGCCCCAAAGTTCGCTTGCCTGCGAAATGATTCTCGGCGCCCAGTGAACATGAGAGCATCACGCCTCGTTTGAACTTCAGCGTCGGCCCAACTATTCTGGCTGGCGACGGTTTCGAGTTTGATATCACCGGGATGTGGAAGGTGCGCAGGGAGTGTGCCAAGTGCCCGCCCTCGACTGCGAAGAGACAGAATCATGGATCACATTAACGGTGCATTGGGCCGCAAGCTGCGGATGGGATTGACCGGCGGCGGACAAGGGGCCTTTATCGGTCGCGTCCACAACCATGCGGCGGTGCTCGACAATCGCGGCGTACTGATTGCCGGGGCGCTCTCGTCCAACGCCGAAAAGTCCAAGGCATCGGCACCGTTCTACGACATCCAGCCGGAACGGGCGTACGGATCGTTCCAGGAGATGATCGATACCGAAAAGGGACTCCCCGAAGGAGAACGGATCGATTTCGTCAGCGTCGCGACCCCAAACCACACACACTTCCCCATCGCCAAGGCGGCGGTCGAAGCAGGTTTTAATGTGATCTGCGATAAGCCGATGACGTTTGATCTCAAGGAAGCCGAAGAACTGCTCGCCCTCGTCGAGCAGAGCGGCGTGGTCTTTGCCGTCTCGCACAACTACACAGGCAATCCCCTCGTGCGACAGGCGCGCGAGATGATTCTCTCTGGTGAACTCGGTGAGATTCAGGCGATTCGCTCGAACTACATTCAGGGTTGGTTGCGAACGAGACTCGAAGAGAGTGGCCAGAAGCAGTCCGCGTGGCGAACCGATCCCACCAAGAGTGGTGCTGCCGGAGCGTTTGGCGATATCGGCACGCATGCCTACAACCTCGCCCGCTACATGACCGGTCTCCTGCCGGACAAAGTGTCGGCGCATCTCAAGGCGTTCGAACCGGGTCGCAAGCTCGACGACTACGGACATGCGGTCATCCTGATGGACAACGGCGCTCTGTGTACCGTGACTGCCAGTCAGATTTCGCACGGTCGTGAGAACGATCTGTTCATCGAAATCGATGGCACCAAAGGGGCGATCCAGTGGCGACAGGAAGATCCAAACTACATGACCTTCCGCCAGAACGGTAAGCCGCATCAGATCTACTTCCGCGATCCGAACGCCCCGTTCAATGGCGATGCTCAGAAGGCCGCTTGCCGCATTCCGGCAGGGCATCCTGAAGGCTATCTGGAAGCGTTTGCGAACGTGTACCGGAATGCGTACGACGCGATGATCCTGCGGGCGACCGGTCAGGACTTCGAGAAACGGGACACCGTGTACCCCAACATCTACGACGGGGTCGATGGCATGCACTTCATCCAGCAGTGCGTCGCCAGCAGTGCCGAGAACGGAGCCTGGCTGAACCTCAGCCATCCGGCCGCGAGACGCTAGGACTCGTTTCAAAACTTCTGGCAACCCGACGCGTCAGCGAGGGATTTCGCGAATCGCCATGGCGTACCATCCCTCGCTGACGCTGCGGGTTACCAGAGATCCGAAAGAACCATGTTTTGAAACCGGTTCTAGTGTGAACTAGGATCGAGGACGGAGGAGCTAGGACTGCATGCTCCGCGTGTCTTGGAGTTGTTCTCCGCGGTGAACTGAACTCGACGTTGTTGTGTCTGCTCCCCCGATGATCATTGTCGTGCATCCTCGCGAGAAGAAGCGGAAATGCACAGTGCGACATCTGCGGGAGCAGCCGGGGCATATCTTCTGGAAATTCCCGCGGCGCGGTGATGAGAGCGTCCAGAACTACGTTCGCATCGGAATGGGAGGCGACGAACTCGGCCCTGCCGATGCAGACACGGGACTGCTGATTCTCGATGGCACCTGGAAGCTGGCTCACCGGATGGAGCCTTTTTTTCAGGATATCCCGCTGAGAAGTCTCGGACCCTGGCAAACCGCGTATCCTCGGACATCCAAGGTCTTCGACGATCCAGAAGGGGGCCTCGCCACTGTGGAAGCAATTTACGCAGCCCAGGTTCAGGTCGGTCGCTCAACCACCGGCCTGCTCGACAATTACCACTGGGCCAACGAGTTTGTGTCGATCAATGCCGACCTGATCGACTACTATCGGCAAAGGATCGAGGATCAAGGACGGAGGATCTAGGAACCAGGATTCAGGATCCGCCATCACCATCCAATCGCAAACTTCCGAGATCCTCATTCCTCAGTCCTCGATCCCCCCACTCCCTACTCCCCACCACCCACTCCCCACATCCCATGCTCCCCACGATTGACTGTTCCCAGGGAAACGCTGAGCAACTCTTTGCCGAGTTGCGGGAGCGGCTCAGTCCGCGCGGGAATGTGGTCTCCGAGGCAGGCCGACAGCGGACGATTGCACTGTTCGGTGAGCCACTTTCGCCGCAGCAGGTGGTGGAACGAATTTGCGGAGACGTCCGTGATCAGGGCCTGTCGGCATTGCTGAAATACTCGCAACAGCTCGATCGTCCGGACATGTCGGTTGAGGAATTGCGTGTCTCGGCGGAAGAACTGGCGGCAGCGCACGCGCAGTCAGATCCGGAGTTCTTGGCCACCGTTCGTCAGGTGCGAGCCAACGTGCTGGAATTCCAGACGGCATTGCTCAGCAAGGACGTAATTGTCCGTCGGGATCATGGCCCGGGTACCGTAGAACTGCGACAGCGCTACTCACCGCTGCGACGGGTGGGGATCTGCATCCCTGGTGGTGCGGCAGCTTATCCTTCCACGCTGTTGATGACCGCGGTACCCGCACAAGGGGCGGGGGTACGTGAAATCGCGGTCGTTGTCCCACCGACCGCGTTCGGCGGATACAACGTCGATCTGCTCGCCACGTGTCACGAACTGGGCGTGACGGAGGTCTATCGAGTCGGTGGCGCCCAAGCGGTGGCCGCGCTCGCATACGGAGTCGAAGGAATTCAGCGGGTCGACAAGATTGTTGGCCCGGGCAATCTGTTCGTCGCGCTGGCCAAGCGGCATGTGTACGGCGAAGTCGACATCGATAGCATCGCCGGCCCCAGTGAAGTGATCGTACTGGCCGATGAAACTGCCAATCCCGAGTTCGTCGCGTCTGATCTCATCTCGCAGGCCGAACACAGTCCCGGCTCGGGCGTGTTGATCACATGGCATGCCCCGTTGGTTGAACAAGTGCAGGCAGCGGTCGATCGGCAACTTGCGCAGTTAACACGAGGCGATCTCGCCCGGACCAGTTTGGAAGCGTACGGCGCATTGATTCTCGCCCGCGATGCCGATGAGGCTGCTCGGCTAACCGATCTGATGGCGACCGAGCACCTCCACATCTCGACCGCCGATCCGGACGCGATGCTGGCGAAAGTTCAGAATGCTGGTGCCATCTTCATGGGGCACTACACCCCGGTTGCACTGGGGGATTATGTGGCGGGACCATCGCACGTGCTACCAACAGGCGGGACTGCCCGGTTTGCGAATGGGCTGTGCGCGAACGACTTCCTCAAGCGATCCTCGGTGATCGCCTACGATCGCGCGGCACTGGCGCATGATGCCGCCGACGTTCGCCGACTGGCTGACAAGGAAGGTCTGACGGCGCATCGAGCAAGCGTCGACATCCGGCTGCAGGAGAACGAATGACGCATGGCTTCGCCTTCGCCCACCAGTGCTGGCGCGTCTCCATCCCCCAGTCGGGCGGATTGGTTGGCCGAGGTTACTGAGTTGACCGGAGCGCTGGGGGGGGCGATCTGGCAAGTCAACGGTGCGAACTCGCCCCTGGTCCTTGCTCACCAATGCCAACTCGGTAACCAGCGGCTTGACGAAGCGCAGAGTCAGTGGGCTGGTCACGAAGCTCTGGTTCGGCAAGTCGCGAACGATGATCAACCGCGTTCAGTCGAGGCCCGTTTTGAACTGGGGGCTCAGGTGCGTCCTCTGCGGCTGCATCTGGTCCCGCTGACCAACGATGCTGACCGGACCGGAGAATTGCGTTCGGTGCTGGAACTCTTCGTCGAGGCCCAACATCCCACCACGCTGGATGCCGTTCAGCGGATCGTCGCCCTTTCGCTCACGCCTGCGACTGCGTTGCCGTCAGCGTCGGTTGGCACCGCTCTGTCGGCACAGGGAGTCGCCGAACTGCTCGCCTCGGTCGCCCAGGCTGACTCTGTCACAGTCGCACAGATCGTGGCAGTCAACGAACTGTGTCGGTTACTCAAGGCTGATCGTGTCTCACTTTGTACCGGGCACCGCGACGCACCGAGTCTGGAGGTGATTAGCGGCCTCGATGGTTTCGACCCCCGCAGCGCCGCCGCGCGGGCGATTGTCGATCAGGTGTGGAAGACGATGTCGGTCGAACATGGTGCGATCACTCGAGTGTCGACAGTCTCAGGCGGTTGCGCCGTGGTCTGTCGACCTGACGTCGAGACTGCATTTCTCATCGAATGGGGCACTGAATCACCAGCGGCGGCAGCGCTGACCACCCAGGAATTGCAGCCGCTGATGTCCGGCATTGGAATGACATTACAACTGCTGCGAGCGAGAGAGGAACTGCATCGCTCTCCCTGGTCACGAGTCTGGGCAGCGCAGATGCGAAGCCAGCTGGCACGCCGGTTCCTGATCCCCGGTGTCATTTCTCTCGCAATCATCGCACTCTGTGTGATCCCGGCTGATCTCATCGTGACCGCGACAGGCGAATTGCGACCGGTAAGACGACGCGATCTGTATGCCCCCTTCCCTGCTGTCGTCGAGCAAGTCCCGGTTTTGCATGGACAATCAGTGACCGAGGGCGCTCTGTTGCTGCAGCTTTCGAGTGATGAACTCGACTTCGAAACGCAGAAGCTGCGCGGTGAATTGCAGACAACGCAGCAACAAATCACCGACGTTCAGACACTACAAAGCGATCAATCTGGCGGCGCCATTCGTGGCAGTGACATCGGTTCGGCGGCGGCTCTCGCGGCGCGGGAAGAGGAACTCAAGGTGCGACAGCGCGCACTACAGGATCAACTCACATTGCTCGATCAGCAACGCAAGCAGTTGCGGCTCCTCAGCCCATTGACGGGGACCGTGCTCACATGGAATGTGGAACAGTTGCTGACAGGACGACGAGTCGATCCCAGCCAACGCCTGCTGACCGTCGCCGATCTGGCCGCTGAATGGGAACTTGAAGTTCAGGTGCCACAGTCCGATCTGGCACCACTACGGAACATCAACACTGCCTCGGAAACCGTCGTCGCTTGCTTCATTTCTCCGGCGGGCGAACAACGTATGGAAGTCACGCTTGACGATTGGGCCACGGAACTGCGGATGGACCCGGCACTCGGTCCCGTGCTGCCGGTACGGGGCGAAGTGCAGGTTGGTTTGCTCGCGCCGGAAACACGCCCCGGCACACAGGTGCCAGTGGAACTGCATTGCGGACGGACGGCAGTTGGCTACGTCTGGTTTCGGCCCGCGATTGAACAGCTGTGCGCGTGGTGGCAACTGCGGTTCTGACGCTTACGAATCGAGCGGCGGCTCGGTGTCGACATCGTGCCATTTCATGGCCTGCAGCATCGGTTCGATGCGCAGTACCACGATGCCGTTCTGAAACAGCCGTACCGTTCCGGTTGATTCCGAAACCGCAATTGCGATCGCATTCGTCGCCTTTGAGATTGCCGCTGAGGCCCAGTGCCGTGCGCCCAGTCCCTTGGACAATGTCAACTCCTCGGCAGGGGCATCGAGAATGCGTCCTGCCCCCATCACACAGCCATCCGTCGAGATAATGAAGGCCCCGTCAATTTGGGCGAGCTCCTTAATGCTCTCGCGAACGCGAGCAGTGCTGATCATCCGTTCCTTTTTGCTGTAACCTCGGAAGGGATCGTGGACTCCTTCGTGTGAGTACTCGAGCACCTTGCGATGGTTGCCGACGACGAGAATCGTGCCGACCGCCTTCCCTTCCCGTCCTTCGCGACCAATCTCCACGGCAAGGTCGACCACACGCCGCAGGGTTGGCAATGGCACCTGCGTTTCCAGTCGTTGCAGATCCCGAGTCGTCAGTTTGGCGAGATGTTCGGACAGGCTGATCACACTGACCGTGTCAATTGCGTCCCGTTCGAAACCGGAATACAACGCCACCACGCGGGAGCCAGTCTGCAACAGGTCATCAGCAATCGCGTCGAGCAGTGCCTGCGACACCTGCATGTGTCGGGTTTGGGGTTCCTGCTCCAAGGGGACGACTTTGACGTTATCCTCGGCCGCTGCGGCCTGAACATCGGGAATATGCGATGCGACGATCAGGTCCTTCGTCCGCAGCAATTCGCGCACTTCGGAGAAGTCGTAAGCGTTCTCGGTTAGCATTAGCACCGCTGCGGCATCCGCCTCCTTGGACAATGCGCCCGCTGCCTTAAGCAGTCGAGGCAATGTCGAAGGGAGCGGAACTCGGGACATGGAGCGGGCCATTGAGCGATGGGAAAATGAACGTCTGGTGTGAGGAGTCTATGCCAAAGTGCCCATCCGTCAATCTCGCCAGACTCAGGATTCGCTTTGCCTGAACAGATCGGGCTGCTGTATAGTCCGGTCCGACTGTGTTGCTGGGGGATTCCCCTTGATCGCCCAATTCCGAGTGCCTCAGGAGTGCGGACCATGCCAGGCCAGGATCAAGCCGATAAGCTTTGCGGACAGGCGAAAGCCGCGTTTCGCCAGCGGGACTTCGTCGGCGCCAGGAAGTTGTACGAAGACGCCATCGCGGCCGACAAGCGGCACATTCCCGCCACAGAAGGACTCGCGTTCGTCTGTTTTCTCACCAAGGATTACACCCAGGCGGCCGAACTGTTCCTGCGGGTCTCCCGGCTGGACCCCCGGCGCGCCGAACCGCTGATCAACCTGGGAGCGACGTACAATCGCATGGAGGACTACGCGACCGCCATTCGCTATCTGCGGCAGGCGCTCGCCAAGGACCGTCGCAATGCCGATGCGTACTACAACATCGGCCTCGCCTATCGTCATCAGAAGCAGTTCGGCCTGTCGGTCTCGGCATACAAGGAGGCGATTCGGCTCAAGCCGGACATGCTCGATGCCCACTTCAATCTCGGCAATACGTTGCTCGAGATGGGGAGCCACTCGCAGGCGGTCCGGGCATTCGAAGCCGCACTGCAAATCGATCCCGAGTCCAAGAAGATTCGCGGCGGACTGCAGCGGGCACAGGAGTCGAATACAGCCGCTAAAGCGCAGATCAGTCCCTTCGGGCGACTGGTCAACATGGCGGAGGTCGAGGCGCGCAACAAGCTGCCCGACAAAACCTTCAAGAAGCTCGATGCGAACGCCCGGTTCCTCGATCGTGACAAACTGCATCGGCTCGCCCGTGAAGCGGAACAACTGGGCACCGGTTTTCTGGGACAGATCCATGACGAACTCGAAGCCGCGCTCCTCGCCGTGAGTCGGATCGTCAGTGAGAATCGCGACACGCACGAATGGCATCGCGAAGCGGACCAGTTAGAACAGGCATTCGATCGCTTTCAACAGGTGCAGGCAGCGCTGGGAGCGAAGATCGAAGAAATCCGGTCTTACGAGGAGTCGATGGTCGAGTGACGTGCCGACCAGTCGTCCCCCTCGTGCTGCTGAGGTGTGTTCCAAGCGATGTTCGAGTTCTTCACACGCGCCAGACGGACAGCAAAGCGCATCATCAAGCAGCAGGTAATTCAACATCACCGTCGCGCCGGACGAGTGCTTTTCAGCGACACGACGCTCCGCGATGGCGAACAGATGCCGGGGGCGACACTCGAACCGTCCGAGAAACTGGAGATCGCACTGGCGCTGGAGCGGCTGGGCGTTCACTCACTGGATGCAGGCTTCCCAGCCTCCTCAGCCAAGGACATGGAGGCCATCCGGCTGATGGTTCCAGCGGTAAAACGCCCCATCCTGACCGTCCTGTGCCGCACGGTCCGCGACGACATCACCAAAGCGGACGAAGCACTCGATGGTCGTCCGCCGCACAAGCGGGGGGTCAGCCTGTTCTGTGGAACCAGCCCACTGCATCGGCGTGACAAGCTGCGCAAGTCTCCGTCCGAAGTGTTAGAGATCATTACCGGCAGCATTCAGCACGCGCTGGAACACTTCGACATCGTGGCGTTCAGTCCGGAAGATGCGAGCCGCACTGAGCCAGAGTTTCTGTGTGATGTTTATCGGGAAGCCATTGCCGCTGGCGCGACGACCGTCGGACTGCCCGATACTGTCGGCATCATGACACCGGATCAGGTGCGGGCGACGATGTTCCGGCTGCAGCAGGAAGTCCCGAATCTCAATCAGGCACTCTTCGCGGTCCACTTTCACAACGACTTGGGGCTGGCAGTTGCCAATACGCTGGCGGCAATTCAGTGCGGCGCGAACGTCGTCCAGGGGACCATCAACGGCATTGGCGAACGGGCGGGCAACACCGCGTTGGAAGAAGTCGCGCTCGCCATGTCGCTGCATCCTGAGCAATACGGAGCGCCCGACTCACTCGATCTGACTCAGCTGTACCCGCTATGCCAACGTGTCGCCGAACTAACCGGTGTGCCGGTCCCGGTTAACAAAGCGGTGGGCGGGAGGAACATCTACGCGACCGAAGCGGGAATCCATCAGGACGGACTGCTGAAGAACCCCGACACGTACTTGCCATACCGTCCCGAGCACGTCGGCGGTCCTCCACTCGAACTGGTCCTGGGACGCCACAGTGGCCGCAGTGCATTGGCCGCGAAACTGACAGCATTGGGCATCCAATTCAGCGAATCCGAACTCACGGCGGTCCTGGAGAAGATCAAGGATCTGCCGAAGCAGACACTCTTGACCGACGACCGGTTGAGCGAATTGGCACGCAAGGAATGACTCGTGCCGGTAACCCACACGGCCGGCAACAGACTCAGTCCGCCGGTGGCGCGGAATTCTGATCGCGGTAGGAACGAATCATGAGTCCGGCTCCAGCGGCGAACAGGACGATCATGCCGAGCAGATGCGTGAGCTTGGTGTTGATGTAGAACTGGATGCGGCTGAGGATCTCGATCACCAGCACGGCGATTCCGATGTAGGTGATGTACCAGGCCCACTTCTTGCTAGCGTCGGTGAACAGTGCCAATACACCGATGAAGAACGGGATGAAAACGATCCCCATCGACGTTGTTTCACCAAACCGACCTCCGCCCAGCATACGATGCGCCCCAGAGGAAATGGCGCCGAACTGCCCTGTCTGCACGCGAACAGAGTCGAAGAACAGATACGTCCCCAGCAGTGCGAGCACAAAACCGATCAGAAACTCATTCACGCCGCCCTTGGTGCCGCCCGAACCGCGCATCGCATTCTCCCCCGTATGTGGTCAGTTGCCTTGCGATCCACTGTAAAGCAGCGGAGCGCATGTGCCAACAGCAACAGCAGGGAGGGTGGAGCGTGGAGAGTGGAGGGGCGAGCGATCGGTACCACGTGACCAATCGGGGTCCGTGAAAGGCCAACCGCCAACCGCTTACTCGTGACGCATCGCGCACTGGCCGGACAGATTGACGCCCGTCATCCAGCGGACTGGGACGTAGCTCACCTGATCATAGGGAATGGCGGCTGAAACCTCGCACAAGTCCCGCTTCTGGGCAATGCTCAGATCGGAGTGCGATCCCCCACCAGCAAACGGCGTCACGGTGATCGTCACGGCAACCTGAGCGGGATCGACACCGACTGTGTTCTGGACAACGGTTCGGACCTCAGCATCCACCTGGGCGGTGGTCACGCCGCTCATCACAGCCAGTCGGTTCCCTTCCCGGGCAGCGTTCACCAGGAGCTGCGACACCATAAAGGCGCGCCCGAACTCCACCACGCCCAGAATGACGAGCAACATCAGTGGGAGCACGAGAGCCGTTTCCACCATGGCCGCACCGGATCGCTCCGGTGCTGTTTGGTGCTGCGTCGTTCGGTTGCGGCGTGTCGAAATCATGGGTCTGGACAATGGGGTTGAGGGGAAAAACTGGCGGCCTGAACCGGAGTCAATTCCTGGTTCAGTGGCAATAAGTCATGTGATCGACCTACCGAACCAGACCCAGCGGAGCGAGAATCGAGTCTTCTTCAATCTCGGTCTCGCCGGAAATTACGGTTGGATCGGTGTACGGAGCCATCTGCACGATAACTTTCTTATCTGCTGGTTTGCCTGTCAGCTTCACGTACAGGATGCGGATCGGCACGAACTTCACGATGCGGTACATCGCGTTGTTTCCAGGACCAGAGACTGTGTCGAACAGCGGCATCAGACGCGGCTGGCCTTTGATCGCGTCGAGTTCGTCTTTGATCCCGGCGCTCAGCCCGGTATCGCCGTTGATGATCATCGGGAGTTCATCGAAGCGAAGCTCGCCGCCGAGTTCTTCCAGATCGTCTTCATTCAGTCCATACAGAATCTGCCGCGAGATGTCGGCAGTGCTGTTGTTGGCCGATCCGAAATCAACGGTACCGCGGTTCCCAGGGGGCAGGTTTGCCTTGCCGGTGGGATAGATGCTCATTTCGAAGGCGCCATCGGGTCCGGTGGAAATGACATTGCCCGCCTCCGTGTAGGTGTACATGTCCGTCCCGTTCTTGTTGACCACTTCGTGGTTCCAGGACTGAATGTCCACAGCGATCGGCAGCACGCCGACATTGACACCGGGGATCTTGCGGACACCAACCCCGGGACGAATCGCGGACATGGCGGTCTCAACAAGATTGGCTTGATCAGTGCCAATCATCTTCGCGAAGAACAGATCGAGCGGGGCGTCGCCGAGCGAACTGCCTGCTTGATCGCGGCGGACCGTGACTTGCACCAGGTTGTACGGCTGAACATCCCACGTCTTGACCCAGGTGGAGGTCGCCGCGTTCCATTGAATGTTGCCCAGGCGAACGTCGCGCTGTGGGTCGACGTAGGTGCTTGCGTTTCCACCGGATCGATTGAAGCTGGCGACATCGGCAGCAGCCTGTCGGGCGGCAGCTTCAGCTTCCGCCTGGGTCAGGGTCGCGCCAGCTCCCCAGCCTTCGTACAGTTCGATGACGGCGGCCATCGCGGCGGCGTCAGCGGTCTTCTGCAGTTCCGCCTTGGTCATCGTGATGTATCCGACATCAACCGCGAACGCAGTGAATCCGAACAGCATGATCAGCGAAGCGGCAGCCAGTACCAGGCCATTCCCCTTGCGATCTTGCGATTGTGGTGTGATGTGTGTGCGTTTCATGGAAACACTCTCAAGTGTGTGCCGAGTGGACAATGCTTAGTTCAGCCCAATGCTGCCCTGCCATGTCGCGTGGCTGCTGTCAGTTGTCCGACACATCCGTCGCCAGCCGATGCACGTAGGCGGGAGTGTTGTCTTCGCAGTACAGTTCGAGTTGATTGTCCTTCTTCTCGTAGAAGCGTATCGATCGGCGGACGAACCGCGTGACCCGGTTGGCCCCGAACGTTACGCGAGAGTGACGGATCGAGTTGCCGGGATCGTACGGGTTCAAGTCATCGCGGAATGTGTACAAGCGTTCGAACAGCATCCCGGTGTCCCCGAACTTGCCAAACGTGACTGAGTCGCCATTGATCACTTCCATGATCAGGTAATTGTTGGTCAGTCGAGTGACGGTCGTGTAGGTGACGAGCTCGTTCTCGAACTGCAGTTCTGTTGGAGCGCGCTGTGCGCGATAACCGACCAGGATG
>JAGQQB010000799.1 GCA_020426425.1 Planctomycetaceae bacterium
GAAGGCGGTTGTGCTGGAGCTGGCTCGGCAAGCACAAGAGTTTCATGCGGAAGCGGCGGAACTCTGTCCCCATCTCAGCGGCGATGGGCGCCGGGTGTACGAGGCGATGCATCGGCTCTACGGCGATCTGCTGCGGCAGATTCTTGTTCAACAGGGGGATGTGTTCGCGCGACGGCCGCGACTCTCCGGCTGGCTCTCGACCAAAACGATCGCGGTCTCAATCTGCCGCCGCTGGCTCGGTCGGTGAGCAGAGACCTGCGAACATAGTCGTGGATCGCTCCGCGATCCAACGTCATCGTTGAGACGGCTCGGGCGAAGTGTCGACGCAGAGTCCGTTTGAATTGACGAGCCTTGGCGAGGGAGTCCTCCGTGTTGCCTGACGCCCGTGGGGACAGGGGACTGACGTCCCCCGCTCGCCACGGTCTGTTGCCGCAACGCACCAAATCTGGCCCATGTTGCCGGTTGTGAACATGCCTGTTGTAGCGTTGTTGCCGACCGTCAACGTGGCAGAATCGTTACAGGCGTGTGAACCGCACTCGATTTGACCGAACCGGGCACAACGCCGCTTGACGCGCGGAAATTGTGCGCGGCGCGAAAAACCCGACC
>JAGQQB010000800.1 GCA_020426425.1 Planctomycetaceae bacterium
CGGTTGACGCGGGATGGCGTGGTCGCGATTGTGCGGCTCGATGATCTGTCGTCGGCGGTGCCGCTGACCGAAGCGCTAATCCGGGGCGGCGCAAGCACCATCGAGTTCACCTACACCAACCCGCTCGCCGGCAAGGTGATCGAGGAAGTCCGTGCGGCGGTGGGCGACCGGGCCGTCATCGGCGCCGGCACGGTGCTCGATCCTGAAACGGCGCGGGCCGCCATCCTCTCCGGCGCCGAGTTCATCGTCACCCCGACGCTCAAGGTCGCCACCATCGAGCTCTGCCGCCGCTATTCGATCCCGACCGTGATCGGCGCGTTCACCCCGACCGAGATCCTGACCGCCTGGGAAGCGGGCGCCTCGATCGTCAAAGTCTTCCCCGCCTCGGTGGGTGGCCCAGGCTATCTCAAGGATGTGCGCGGGCCGCTGCCGCAGGTGAAGCTGATCCCGACCGGCGGGGTGAGCAAGGACACCGCCGCCGCCTTCATCAAGGCGGGCGCCGTGGCGATCGCCGCCGGCAGCAACCTGGTCGACGCGAAGAGCGTGGCCAACGCCGATTGGGACACGATCGAGCAGCGGGCGCGGGAGCTGGTGGCGATCGTGGCT
>JAGQQB010000801.1 GCA_020426425.1 Planctomycetaceae bacterium
CAAACTCCAACGGCACACGGCGCGCCGAACTCCGATTTGGTAACGTCGAAATTGGTTTCCCGATCGTCGCAGCTGCTTTGTCAGGCTACAGCGACCTGCCGATGCGCGTTCTCTCCCGCCGTCACGGTGCTTCCTACGCACTCTGCGAAGTGATGCTCGATCAATTCCTGATCGTCCTTTCAGATCGCCAGAAAACTCGACACTTTCTGGCTATTGCTGATGAGGAACACCCCGTCGGCGGCCAACTCATGGGTGCTGAGCCCGAACAGTTCGCTGCAGGAGCCGCAAGACTGGCTGCGGCCGGTTTCGATGTCATCGACATCAATTTTGGTTGCCCCGTCAAAAAGGTACTCGGACGATGTCGCGGCGGATTTCACCTCTCACAACCCGATGTTGCGTTGGAAATCATCAAGCGAACTCGTGATATCGTTCCCCCTCAGATCCCTGTCACGGTCAAAATGAGACGAGGTATTGATGACTCTCAAGCATCTCGCGACCGCTTTTTCGAAATCCTCGATGGTGCGATCGACGCAGGTGTCGCTGGCGTGACGGTTCACGGTCGCACTGTCGAACAACGCTATGTCGGACCCAGCCGCTGGGAT
>JAGQQB010000802.1 GCA_020426425.1 Planctomycetaceae bacterium
TTCTTCGTGTTGCTGCCGCCAAAGGCGACCGGCTCCCAGATGTTTTCCGGTTGATAGGGTTTCACGCTTTTGCCGCCCATCGTGGGGTTCAACAACCCCGAAACAAACAACGCCGAATCCCGCACCATCTCCGCATCCTCGCGGAAGCGGGGTCCGCGCGACAGCAACCGGTTTTCGGGATCGACCTCCGGTCCCTTGCCGCTGAAGTCGGCGCTTTGACGATAGGCGTGGGAGGTCACCAGCAGCTTCACGAACTGCTTCACGTCCCAGCCGTTTTCACGAAACGTCACCGCCAGCCAGTCGAGCAACTCCGGATGACTCGGCGGCTCGCCTTGCGATCCGAAATCGTTGCTGGTCTTCACCAAACCGGTTCCGAAAAACTGCTGCCAAAAGCGGTTCACCGCCACCCGCGAGGTCAGCGGATGCTGCGGGCTGACGAGCCACTTTGCCAAATCCATCCGCGAGTACTCCTGGCTCTTGGGCAGCGGCGGAAAAATCGCCGGTGTGCCGCGCCGCACCTTTTCGCCCGGCTTGTCATACTGCCCTCGCTCCATGATGAAGTTTTCCCGGGACTCCGGCAGGTCGGCCATGATGAAGGT
>JAGQQB010000803.1 GCA_020426425.1 Planctomycetaceae bacterium
CCCGCCCCGCGTGACCGCGACCTTGGCGCGATCCGGCGCCACCGGCACCGGATGGCCGCCCGCCCGGGCCGCGGTCACGGACGCCGGCCCGAGGGCCAGGCAGCCCGGGACGAGCAGGAGAACGATGGCGCGGCGGAGTCCGGGGATCATGGCGTCCTTCGTCAGGGGTGCGGGGTATCCTCCCGGCATTATAGCGCAACGGAGACCGGATGGACAGACGGCGCGGGTGGTCCCGCGCCGTCCGTTCCGTCGCTGCGTCGCCGGGGAGCGGGACTAGCCCACGTCCTCCATCATCTGCAGCAGGTCGCAGACCCGGTTCGAGTAGCCGTACTCGTTGTCGTACCAGCTGATCGTCTTGAGCATGTTGCCGTCCACGACCATGGTGCAGTCGGGATCGAAGTAGCTCGAGAAGCTGGTGCCGACCACATCCGACGACACGAGCGGATCGATCGCGTAGCCGATGATGCCGCGCAGACGCGCGGACTCGCTGGCCGCCTTCAGCGCCGCGTTCACCTCGTCGGCCGTGACGTTCTTCTTCATCCGCGTGGCCAGGTCGACCACCGAGCCGCAGGGCACGGGCACTCGCAGGGCCATG
>JAGQQB010000804.1 GCA_020426425.1 Planctomycetaceae bacterium
GTGCGCAGCGAGAATCGCCAGCACTACACCTACGTGATCCTGCTGACCGCGCTGTCGGGCAAGGACAACCAGCTCGACGGCATGGACTCCGGCGCCGACGATTTCATCATCAAGCCCTTTGACGAAGACCTGCTTCTGGCCCGTCTGCGCGTCGCCGAACGCATCCTCGAACTGCACGAGGCGCTGCGCACCGAGGCCACCCGCGACCGCCTCACCGGCCTGCTCAACCGCGGCGCGATCATGGACTTCCTGCAGCAGTCGCTGGAACGGCGTGTTCGCGAGGGCGGCGACGTCGGCGTCATCCTGATCGACCTCGACCACTTCAAGCAGATCAACGACCAGCACGGCCATCTCGCCGGCGATGCGGTGCTGCGCGAGTCGGCGCGACGCATGCAGGCCGCGCTGCGGCCCTACGATCGCATCGGCCGCTACGGCGGCGAGGAGTTCATCGTCGTCAGCCCGCAGGCCGACGGCAGCAACAGCGCAGCGATCGCCGAGCGGATTCGTTCGCAGCTCTGTGCCACGCCGCTGAGCACGCCTGCCGGCGAACTGACGGTCACCGCCAGCCTCGGCGTGTCGCACGCCGCGCAGC
>JAGQQB010000805.1 GCA_020426425.1 Planctomycetaceae bacterium
ATGCAGGCAGCGATGCTGCCCATGATCGCCATCGGCGCAATGTATCACCGCCGTAAGTCATCCGATCCACGACTCGCGCCCGGCGCCTGGTGGGATGCGCTCCTGGTGGTGTCCTTCGTCGGTCTGTTAATCGCCGGCGGCTGGGGCGCGTGGGGGAAGATCGGCGAGATCGTGAGTCAGTTCACTGGGTAAGCGGTATATGCAATCGTACGGTGACAAGACTCCATCGCTGCAAACACAGGGAGCTAACGCTCCCCGCTCGCTTTAGCGCATATTGCAGTTCGGTGTACGACGAGACTCAGTGTCGCCCGACTCTCCGAGTCGGGTTGAGTCCAGCTTGATCGACGAACGTGTGCTTGCGGATTGCCACCACGGAGGGACTCGGCACGATTCGGAGAATCGTGCGACACTTGTCCAACTCACGCGTGCAAGCGAAATACCGATTCACAAGCTGCTTCAGCGGAGGAGGCCGTCGAGAAACTTCGCGAGTTGTTCACTGGCTTTCAGCGCCCGCTCGCGAAGCTTCCAAAGGTCGGTCACACAGCCGGGTCGATGGAACAGCGCTGCGGCGATCGCGCCTGCGCGAACG
>JAGQQB010000806.1 GCA_020426425.1 Planctomycetaceae bacterium
ATGCGGCGATGCGCGTCGGCGTAGAAGCAGTTGGACTGGATCAGCTGCACGACTTCATCAAACGCATCACTGGCCAGCAAGATGCTGCCCAACACGCTTCGCTCGGCCTCAAGATCCTGGGGCGGAACCTTGTCGAGCAGCTGTGAGACGTTGGGGCCAGCCATCCAAACTTCCTCCGTGTGATACGGACGTCAACTTCCTTGCTCTTGGTTGAAGCTGCTTGCACCTGGCTCCGCAGGCTGGGATGAGTCGAGTCTGATCGACGCGACCTTCCAATTCAAATGCAGCCGCAATTGGACTCGGCACGATTCGGAGAATCGTGCGACACTGGTTGAGCGAAGCGCCGCGCATCGCTCAACCCTGCACACTCCACCCTCCACCAAAACGACATCCCGCGCGGCACAGACCGCGCGGGATGGAGATTCACGGGTTGAATGCGACGTAATCGCCGATCCCTATTTGATCGAGGCGGTCGGCACGACCCATACCTTGACTTCTGTCTTCACTTCGGCTTCCAGCACAACTGGTATTGTGTACATACCCAGCGTCTTGATGGGGCCTTCCATCTTGATCGCATCGGGAGTGACG
>JAGQQB010000807.1 GCA_020426425.1 Planctomycetaceae bacterium
GCGGTGAATTAGCGAACGTCGTCCTGTCCGTCGCAGAATTCGGCCTGATCCCAGTTGCTGCTGCCGTTGGTCCAACCCTTGTGGCCGGAACTGCACTGCACCTTGTACGACTGGTTGATATTGGCGAAAGCTGAGCCGACGTCTTCGAGTTCGTTGTTCACGTTGAGAGCGACTTCGCTCAGACCAACAATCATGCCGAGGACGGTGATCGTGGCGACCAGCACGAGTTCGGCAGAGACAATGAAACCAGCTTCGTCGTTCAGGAGTGTGTTGAGAGTGTTCATCGTGGTGTTTCCTACTTCAGTGTGGTGGGGTTGTTTGATGCAGGAGACATAAAGCACCCGCAGTGCGAAAGGTCCTTGACGCGCCAAGAAAACTTAGCGCTGGAGCCGGCGTCAATGCCGCAACCATCGTTAACCACACGCGTTACAAATCCTGTCGGCAAGTCCCGATTCTGTTCAACCGGGCTGTGAGCTGTCGAAGCCGCATGATGCCCAAACGCCACACGAACTGTGACCGCCGCTCGATTCACAGCCGAACCCTTTTCTGTGAGAGAGGTTGCGACTGATGTTGTCGAATCGCAACA
>JAGQQB010000808.1 GCA_020426425.1 Planctomycetaceae bacterium
AGTTGACGAGCGTCGTGCCGGTCAGTTTGCGGGAAGCCGATGCAGCACCAGTCGGCGTGTTCGATGAACTCGTGCCCGAGTTGCTCGCACATCTTCGTACTGGTCAAGCGGCCGCGCTGCTCAAGGCGTATCACCGCCGACTCAACGAACGCCGCATGCAGACCGTGCTGCAACAACTCGCCGAGTCCGGCAAGACGCTGCTGACGTGGTACATCGAACAGCGGCTGCTGCCTGGCATCAAGCCGTCGGACAATGCAAAGCGATGATCACGTGCAGCACCCATAGTCGTGGATCGCTCCGCGATCCAACGCACTCCCAGTCGTTTCGAGACCACCCGGAGCCGACTCTTGATAACCCGAAGCGTCAGCGACGGAAGCGGACCGGATCGCCTTGTGAATGTCCCTCGCTGACGCTTCGGGTTACCCAAGAGGTCTCTATTGCCGGGGCAACCCACAACTACTCCTGCACTGGCAGATCCAGCTTGATGTGCAAATCGCGCAGCTGCCGATTGTCGACCTCCGACGGCGCTCCGAGCATCAGATCGGCGGCGCGTTGCGTTTTCGGGAACGCGATCACGTCGCGGA
>JAGQQB010000080.1 GCA_020426425.1 Planctomycetaceae bacterium
GTCCCAGATACGGCCCATGCAGATCGTTGCCGCAGCCGGTCAGGGTCTTCCCATCAAACCAGACTTCACGCTGGTCGGCTTTTCCATCGCCATCCGTGTCGGTCAGCTTCCAGATCTCCGGCGGGGCGGCAACGTAGACGGAGCCTTCGTACCACAGGCAGCCCTCAGGGAACATCAGCCCTTCGGCGAACAGGACACTCTCATCGTAGATGCCGTCGCCATCGCGATCGATCAGTTTCCGCAACCGGTGCGGCTTTGTCTTGATCTGTTCCGTCGCCCGATCGGACATGCCTGCGGAATCGGTGACGTACAAGTTCCCTTCGAAGTCGAACGACGCTGCGATCGGGCGTTCGACCAGATCGGATCCGGCAATCAGTTCCAGGGCAAAACCTGCCGGTATGTGAAACGTGCGCCCGTTCACTTCGACATCGGCGGCGTACCCGGACAATCCCCAGCACAAAGTGATCAGCAAACAGACATGCAGACGCCAAGCCATGATCGTTCCTCCGGCAGATTTCGCAGAACCATAACGATCCCCGATCCAGACCGGCAGATCAAGCCGATCCAGATGTCGAGCCAAACGCCCGTGTGACACGCCTGTCACACTGCATCGCCCCTTAAGAAAACCAGAAAAAAACTGGACAAGATCTGCCGGTCGCGCCGCGCATTCCGAATTCATACGCAACGACTCCAAGAAACGCCTTTGCCAGATCGATACGACCTGCAACACGTCTGGCTACCGATTTCTCAAGGAGGAACTCCCATGTTGCGTTCATGTGGTCTCATCGCTCTGCTCGTGTTCACAGCAACACCAGCATTCGCCCAGGACCTGCTCGGCCTAGGTGGCGGGGGACTAATTGCCCCCAGCGATCACGCTTTCGATGACTTCATCAGCCCCATGACGAACCCGGTCTTCTTTGAAGATCCACGAACGTTGACCGAAGCGCGGTTTATCTTCATCAACCACCATGTTCCCGATGGTCTGGGGGGCGGAGATGTTCAACTATTCGCCCTGCAGTTGCGGGCGGCATTGACCGAGAACCTGTCGTTCATTGCCACCAAGGATGGCTACATTGTCTCAGACAACGGCCTGATCAACGACGGCTGGGCCGATATCGCCGCTGGTTTGAAGTACAACCTGTACAAGTGCGAGCATTGCCAGCAGATCCTGAGTGCTGGGGCCACCTTCGAACTTCCGTCCGGAACGCGACAGGCGTTGCAAGGGAATGGCAACGGCTTGTTCAACCTGTTCATCTCGGGAGGAACGGAGTTCCTGGACGACTGGCACTACGTGACCGCCGCCGGTTTCCAAATGCCAGTGGACACATTTGACGAGAGCACGATGGGGTACTGGTCGAACCACATCGACCGCAAGCTCGGCGACAGCGGACTTTACCTGTTCGGCGAAGCGAACTGGTACCACTGGTATGCCTCAGGCAATGCCTTCACACTGGCACCAGTTGAAGGGGGCGATCTGTTTAACCTGGGTGCCGCTGGCGTCTCAGGCAACGACATCGTGACTGGTGCACTGGGTGTGAAGTACAAGCCAGTCAACAACATGGAACTCGGCCTCGCCTGGGAACTTCCACTGACCGATCGTCGCGACGTGCTGCATGATCGCATCACGTTCGACTGCATCATTCGGTACTAGGAGACCACCGAGACGGGCGGTTTGCGACCGCACGTAAGCCGCCCGCTCTCTGGTGAAGGTTACGCGCGATCGCCAGACGCCGCACGTTGTGCGCGACCAAACACAGCGCACACAGGCCGTGAACTTTCGGATGAGTTCACGGCCTGCTCTGATTGCAAGATGCATACTGGACGAATTGCAGCGAAACGCCCCCTGTCGCTGCCCCCGCGCCCCTCACCTCATCAAGGCACCAGACGTTGAATTTCCTCGGCAGTGAGCGCCCGATCAAACACGCTCACCTCATCCAGCCGACCTTCCCAGTTCTCGACGCGGTCACCACGTCCGCCAAACAGGAACAGAGGATACTCAGCCTGGTGGAGCGGCTTCGCGGCCACCTCCAGATCGAGAGCTCCATCGACATGAACCTGGAGTTGATCTCCACGCCGCACCAGCGCGACGTGATGCCAGGTCCAGCGGGGCAGCACGGTCTTCCCAATCGCCAGATTGACCTCTGAGTTCCCCTGCCGCAGAATCAGCTTCCCTGCGTGTTCGCCATTGCCCGCCAGCCCAAGATGCTCGCCAAACGCATCGAGCCGATGGTCACGTCCGCGTGAGATTAGCCAGCCGGTCGTCCCGCGCGCATCGACAGGCATGCCGTTCCAGCACCACAGCGAGATGCTGTAATCGGCGTCGATCCCATCAAGGTTCGCCCGCATGCGTCCACCAGCGAGATGCACGCAGCGGTTGAAATCTTCGGGCGCAGTCAGCATCTCTGACTTAGGACCATCGAGAAAGAAGACCGTCCCTGTCTCGTAGATCGCATGCCGTCCATGCCCCGACGAGTCAACTGCCTCTGGACCGGCGAACTCATCGCATCGCCAATAGGCGACCGGATTGAGCTGAAGCGTCTGTTTCGCCACGGTACCGACTGGTTGCCGATATGTTCGCCGATGCGAACCGGTCACCTGTTCCAGTAGTTCAATCGCCGTTTCGGCGATCTTCGGTTCCGCCTGAACTTCGAGTCCCGCCGACCGCGCAGCCCAGGTATTGTAGCCACCGAGCACATGCTGCTCGGGCGGCGGAATGTACCCGTCGCCGCCGTTGGCCAGTTCAATCACCATCGTTTGCGTGAGCGGACTTTGCTTTTTGATCTTCAGTCCCGTGAGCGCATACGTTTCGTTCGGCGTCGTCGCAATCGCGATTTCGCCAATCCGAATTCCCTGGACAACGATCTCGGTCGATTGCCGCTCATGCAACAGAATCTGTTCGCGTGCATAGACCTCTTCCGTTGTCTTGGGTTCGCGATCTCCCATCGCATCGACAATTCGCTGCGCCCATTCTAATCGCTGCTTGTCTGGCAGACGGTAACTCAGTTGCATGCGCTGCTCGGCCATATCGAGCGTGACGTCACTGCGATAGGTCACCTCTCCGAGCGCCTGCATCGCGATGTCGAGCAGTCCTTCGGCGTACTCTTCGATCTTAGGATCGGGCTGGGTTTCGAGTTTGTAGTCGCGTCGCCAGATGTCGCCGCTGCAACCATGTGAGAGCATGCCGACGAACCCTTCCCCGGCCTGTCCGGCCTCGACCAACCGCTGCTTCATACCCTCGCAGAACAGTCCGAAGTAGTCGGCACTAATGTCCCGATCACCGAAGTAATGCATCGAGAAGTTCGACAGCACCGCGAGTGCTTTCCCATCGCGCCCCCGAACGGCGATCAGTGTCAGATCAGGATCTTCCGGTCCCGACTCGCCGGTGACATCGTCCCAGTTTCGACCAGCATGCATGTTCGCTCGGACCGTGAGATTGCCGAACGGATCTTCAGCGATTCGATCAGGGCGACGAATCCAACGTCTGAGGGCGGTGAAGTCGGCCGCCGACCTCAAGCCCCAGCCAACTTCCGCTGGTTCTAGATTCTGCTCCGCCGCCACGATCGCCTCAACCAGTTTGTCGACCAGATAGAGCGGATAATCCGGATCAGCACTTGTCCCCAGCGCCCCCATACACGATGCCGCCGTGTGCGTGTGCGTGGCCGAAATCAAAATGTGATCGGCCTTGATGCCCGTCTTTGCCGCCGCTTCCTGCTTCGCCTCATCGAGCAGTGGACGAGGCATCATACAACTGTCGACCACGACAATCGCCAGTCGCTCCTCACCATCATCCAGCACCAACGCCCTGGCGTTCAGCGGCGTCTTCACGGTATCAATGCTGCGACTGAGCATGCCGCCGTTGACGAGTGCAGGCAAGGTCCGTGGCGTGACATCAACCACCGTTGCCCCGGCCCGAAAGTCCCCCAGTGCCGATTGGCACACCAACATCAACACCAGACCAAGCAAGCTGCGCACGTTCATGGGGTACCTCAGTCACCAGGAGATCAGATCAACCGCGATTGATTATTCCGAACGACGGTTGAAGCGACAACCCACTCGGGAGGCGGTCAGCCGTCGGCGGTCGGCGATATCCCACCCAATACCCACCACCTTCCACCCACTACCCACCAAGCACACATCGAAAGCCAACCGCATCGTCCCGCAGCGTCTCGGGGACCGATTTGCGCGAGCTGCTCTCAAGTAATGGATACTGATCTTTCCAGGAGCCGCCGCGAATGATGACTCGCTGCGGCGCTGTAGGAGCGGAATCGTCTATTGCATCACTCCCCTGCCCGCTCGCGGAACAAAACTCCCACAGATACCCGTGCATGTCGTACAGGCCCCAGGCGTTCGGCTTGAGTGCGCCGACCGGAGGATCGTTTCCGGCTGCGTTGCCTGTGTGCCACGCGTAGGGATCAAGCAGAGTCGCCTTGGGGGCGACGTCATCCGGTGCCTGGGCCGCGTCACCGAAGCTGTATCGCGTGCTGGTGCCAGCGCGGCAGCAGTATTCCCACTGCTCTTCAGTCGGCAGCACGATACGTTGCTCGTCGGTGATCAATTGCAACTCGCGAAGTAGTCGCGTCGCATGCGCGCAGAACTCTTCCGCCTCAGCATGGGTGATCATCTCAACCGAGTTCCGAGCGCCTTTCCAGCGGCTGGGATTCTTCCCCATCACCGCCTCGTACAGATTCTGCGGCACTTCGTACCTGGCGATGGCGAAGGATTGCTGCAACGTCACTTCCCGCGCGTCGTCACCGTGTCCATACGTGAACGATGCTGGATACTGACCTTCGCCTGGCGTAATGGCGACGAACTCGGCGTGAAACGTCTTCAACAGTTGCTGTGTCGCGTCGGGGATTGGTTCGGCTCCGTTGGCCAGTGTTGCCGCGAGCAGCAGTACAGTGCATAGCCAATAGCGCATTTGGCTCTCCCAATAAGCGACGCGACCCGCCGATGCGATCGGCGGGCTTAGTCGGGAACAGTTATTCGCCGGCGGCTTCGAGCGGTGGGCCGCCCATAATGTGGTAGCCACTGTCGACATGCAGCGTCTCGCCGGTGATGCCGCTGGCGAGGTCGCTCAGCAGGAACATCGCCGCCTTGCCGACCTCTGCCGCCGAAATGTTGCGCTTCAGCGGAGAGAAGGTCTCGTACAACTGCAGCATCTTCTTGAAGTCCCCCACGCCACTGGCGCTGATGGTCTTCACCGGGCCAGCGCTCAGCGCGTTCACGCGGACATCACACTCGCGACCGAGTTCATGCGCCAGATACCCCACCGAGTTCTCCAGGGCCGCCTTGCACAACCCCATCAGGTTGTAGCCAGGAATCACCCGTTCGCCGCCGAGGTACGACAACGTCAGGATGCTTCCGCCGGGGTTGAGGAGCCGCTTTGCACGACCAGCCATGGCGATCAGGCTGTATACGCTGATCTCCATCGCCAGCTTGAAGCCGCCGCGACTGCTCGCGTAAACGGGTCCAGTCAGGTCTTCCGGAGGCGCGAAGGCAATGCTGTGCAGCACGAAGTCAATCTTGCCGAACTCCTGCTCCGCCTTGTCGAACACGGCGTCAATTTGTTCATCAATGGTGATCTCGCACGGCACCAGGAACTTCGCCCCGATGGTGTCGACCAGTTTGCGAACCTTGTTCGCGTTCTTGGGCCGCTCAGGGTCCTTGTCGGGCAGGTGGGTAAACCCCATTTCCGCCCCGTCCTTGGCCAATTCCTGCGTAATCGCCCAGGCAATCGAGAAGTCGTTCGCAATCCCGAAAACCAGCCCCTTCTTCCCTTCGAAGAGTCCCATTCCACCAGTTCCTGTCAATTCAAGTTTCAAACGCCCCCCCGCAGATGGAGATCCCCGGAGAGCACACAGCGGAGACAATACAGGGTGATGGTCGCGGCATCAACGGGGACAACGGATGCGGCGCCCGTCCGGAACGACGACCACCAGGCGAGCCGAGTGCCGTTTGGCCTCGGGCTGGTTGGCAGTTTGCGGGCACAACGGATCACGCACGGATGCCCGCAGGCTGACGGCAGCGGCTCGCCTGTTGTTCGCCGGGTTCACTTACGCCCATTGATTCGTGGAACCATCACACAACCGATCAGGAATCTACCCTCCCGGTCACGAGAACCGGGGCTGACGAATTGCGGTTTCACTCGCGACCAACGATCCTACAGTCTCATGCCCGCGTGACGGACACGCTGGCGGAACGTCACCTCAGGTTGATTGATTGCTCATGCAGGAAGCCAAGAATACTGGTCGAGCACTGGTGCGCATCGGGTACGATGGCAGCGTCCATAAATTCTTCAAGGCGGCCCGGGCCGAAGAGCGATTCGAGAACGAGTTGCGCGTCTTGCAGTATCTGGAAGAAAAGGGATGCGAATTCGTACCGCGCGTGCTGGGGTATGACCGTGACCAACTGGAACTGGTGACCAGCAACTGTGGCGCACGCGTGGAGCGAATGAGCGAAGACAAGATGCAGGGCATCTTCGCGGAACTCGAATCGTTCGGGGTGCGGCACGACGATCCCTTCCTGCGGAACATCACCTATCGAGCGAGTGATGGTCGTTTCTGTGTGATCGATTTCGAGTTCGCGACCATTCTGGACGAAGAGGAACAGGTGAGCACCGCGACCAGAGCGGCGTCGGATCACATGGTTGATGTCTCCTCGGCTGAACAGTCGAGCACACTGATGCTCCGCTGGTCGGGCGTGACTGATCGGGGCAAGTATCGGCCCAACAACGAGGATGACCTGTTGACGGTCGCCTTCAACCAGATGGACTTCATCTACCTTGCGAGAAACGGCGAAGTCCCGATTGGCGATTTCGACTACGTGTTCGCCGTGAGCGATGGCATGGGGGGCGAACGCTCGGGTGAGTTCGCCAGTCGGTTCGCGTTGGACAACATCACCAAGCTCATGCCGCGCCGTTTCCGGCTCTCGCCGGTCCACAACCGGTCGGGAATCAAAGATTGCCTGCGGGACCTGTTCCTGGGAATTCATCAGCAGCTCACACTGCTGGGCGAGACGTATGAAGAAGGCCGCAGCATGGGAGCGACGCTGAGCATGCTGTGGTATGTCTCCGGCTGGTTCTACTACGGACACATTGGCGACAGCCGCATTTACCACATCCCACTCGGTGGCAAGATGCACCAACTGTCCGAGGACCATACGCATGTTGGTTACTTGCGACGCAAAGGGGAACTCAACGAACGTGAGGCGCGATTCCATCCTCGCAAGAATGTGCTGACGCAGTCACTTGGTTCCAACGCTCAGTTCGTCAAACCGCAGATTGGCGAAATCAAAGCGCATGCCGGTGATCGGTTCGTGCTGGTCACCGACGGCGTGACCGACGGTCTGTGGGATCGCGGCATTGAAGAACAGGTGCTGGACCCGCCCAAGAAAATCGCCGACCTCACACCCGCTCTGCGACTGGTGAATACCGCCATCGACGAAGGTGGCCGCGACAACACGACGGCAATGGTGATCGAAGTCGTGGAGTAGGGAGTGGGGAGTGCGTTGTGGGCAAGAGTTATTCCAGCACGTTCTGTCCCCAATGGTTGCCCGATCCTGTATCCTGAATCCCGACTCCTGAATCCTGAATCCCCCTACTCCCTACGCCGCCCATGCGCTGCGATATTGCAATCCTCGGAGGAGGCATTGTCGGTCTGGCGACCGCGTGGCGCATCACGCAGCGATATCCGGACCTGACGGTCTTCGTGTTTGAGAAGGAGAACCGGGTCGCCGCGCATCAGACCGGGCATAATTCCGGGGTGCTGCACTCGGGGATTTACTACCGGCCGGGTACGCTGCGGGCGACGAATTGCCGGACCGGCAAGGTCGAGATGGAGCAGTTCTGCGAACGGGAAGGAATCGCATACGAGATGTGCGGCAAGGTGATTGTCGCCGTCGACACGACCGAGCTGGAACAACTGCACAACATTCTCGGTCGCGGCCGACAAAACGGAGTGAAGTGTGAGTTGATCGATCAAGATCGACTGCGTGAACTCGAGCCGCATGCGGCTGGAGTCGCCGCGATTTATGTGCCGGAAGCGGGGATCGTCGACTATCCAGCGGTTTGCAAGCGACTGGCCGAGCGATTCCAGGAAGGTCCCGGACGCCTGTTCCTGAATGCAGGCATCACCGCGATTGAGCAGCGCAGCAACTCGGTGCTCCTGCAGACTGCGATTGGCACCTGTGAGGCGAAATATCTGATCACCTGTGGCGGACTGCAGGCAGATCGGGTCATCGCGATGAGCGGACAGCAGCCGGAAGCGCCAATCGTGCCGTTTCGGGGCGAGTTCTTTGAGCTTAAGCCAGAGGCCCAACATCTCTGCCGTACGTTGATCTATCCGGTACCCGATCCACGTTTTCCGTTTCTGGGAGTCCACTTCACCAAGACGGTACATGGCGGCGTCGAGTGCGGACCCAACGCAGTGTTCGCGTTCGCCCGCGAGGGGTATCACAAGACCGACATCAACGTGCGCGACGTCCTTGCGGCCGTGAGCTACTCCGGCTTTCGGCAAATCGCGCTGAAGCACTGGCGAACCGGGATCGGTGAAATGTGGCGGTCCTTCAACAAAGGGGCCTTCGTGACGGCCCTGCAGCGATTGATCCCAGAGATCCGTAGCGAGCATCTGGTCCCCGGTCCATCAGGCGTGCGCGCTCAGGCGCTCGGCCGTGACGGGAAACTGATCGATGAGTTCCTGTTTCAGGAAACCGAACGCATGATTCACGTAGGGAACGCCCCTTCCCCGGCGGCGACGGCTGCGCTGAACATTGGTAAACTCATTGCCGACCGACTCGCCACACGGTTGGGGCCGGCATCTCAGCCACATCTGGAGTAAGTTTCTTCATGTCGATCCAACTGACTGGCCACATCCTCTCGCAGCGCGAACTGGCCGACCATACCTACTGTCTGAGAGTGCATGCCCCAGAGTTGGCACGCGTGATTACGCCGGGTCAGTTCTTCATGATCCGTCCAGCCGATGGCAACGATCCCCTGCTCGGTCGTCCCTTCGCCATCTACGATGTGATTCGCAACGACGCAGGTGAACCGACGGCAATCGAGTTCGTGTACCACACGATCGGCAAGCTGACCGACCTCATGTCGTCGTGGTCCGGCGGCGAACAGGTGGCCCTGTGGGGACCGCTGGGCAACGGGTTTCCTCTGCCAGACTGCGAACATCTGCTGTGTGTTGGGGGCGGCATCGGCTACACGCCCTTCCCGGCGGTACTGCGAGAGGCGCTCGGACACGCCAAATTCGGCTCACCGGTGCGGGGTGATGGTGGTTCAACCATCGATCGGGCGACCTTTTGCTACGGGGCACGCAACGCGGCCCAGCGTGCCGATCTCGAAGGACTCGACCAACTCTCTAATCTTGACATTGAGATCGCGACTGACGATGGCAGCCAGGGACATCACGGTTTCGTGACCGATCTCGTTCGAGAGTTGCTGCGGAAGACCGGTTCCGATCGCCCCGACGCAGTCTACTGCTGCGGTCCTGAACCAATGATGCGCGCGGTCGCATCCTTGTGTGCCGAGCACTCCGTCGACTGCTGGCTCTCGCTCGAAACACCAATGGCCTGCGGCTTTGGCGCCTGCTTTAGTTGCGTGACCAAAGTGAAAACCGACGATGGCTGGGACTATCGCCGCACCTGCGTGGAAGGCCCAATCTTCAAGGCGACCGACCTCGATCTGGAATCAGTCGATTCACGCGGCACAGTCAGTTGCTCTCCCGCCTAGCAAGGGCGTGGCCCTTGACCTGGTCGGCGTGGGACGCGGTTGGGCAAATGCACCAGGTAAACGCCGTGCCGCTCCCGTTGGTCGGTGGGACTGCATCACTGGACTCTGCAGTGTGTACCACGTCCAACTGCGTGTCGGGCATTGGATCGCGGAGCGATCCACGACTATGACCTGCATAACAACCTTAACTGGCCTCCAGTTTGACCTGCGCCCAGTATGGTAGGAGCCGGGTCTTGAGCAGGTAGTTGTACACGATCCACGGCGGCAGCGCGAGTGGAAAGACCGCCCAGGGGGAGATCGTCGCGCCGATGATGATCGCGAAGACGACGAGTACGACCATGATGCCGACAATGGCGAATCCGGCCAGTCCCCCTTTGAGGGAGAATGGCACCAAGGGTGAGAGGGCCATGAACGGCCACGCGGTGAATATCCAGGCCCCGATCGCGAGCAGGATGGGAAGCGTTTCTGGATGCCGTGCTCCGGATACCACGACGACCACTCCCCATAACAACACGTCAGGCCAAACCACCCAGTTCGAACCACGCCGCCAACCGTTGATCAGGTCGACGACATCGAAGCCGGCAATCAATAGCCAGGGGAGTGTCTCCTCCTTAATTTCACGCTGCAGGCAATCGGCCGGCTTATTGAGCGTGAGCAGCAGCATCGTCCCCGCCGCTACGGCGATCAGTATTAACGCCTGGTCTGCGAAGTCGTAGGCAAACGCCACAGGCAGACAAATCAGCGCGATGATGTAACTGAACACTTTGAACGGCAAGTACGCCCAGAACGGACTGTGATATACCAGCGCCTGCCAGGCCAACGCATCAGCCCAAATGGCCCGGGGAGGACGTTTCAGCACGGCGGCAGACTCGGTCCGTTTGACCGCGCTCCCCGTCCCTGTATCCGGTTGCCCCTCCAGTTCATCCCCCGGCAGATAGATCGTGACCAGATACATCCAACTCGCGATGCCGACCAGCAGTGAATACAGCAAGAGCGGACGCAATGCCATCTCCCACTCCAGGCTGTTCGTCAGGTTGGCCGACAGGATCGACGAGCCACGAAACGTCCCAAGGAACTCCGCCGCCTGTTGCAAGGACACCGGGAAACTCAGACCGTAGCTCTGCTCAATGATCAGCAGGGTGAAGACGGGAATCGCCACCAGCGATTCAACAAGCACCACAATTCCGATCGCCCCTTGCCAGACGATCGAGCGCGAGGCTGCCTGAATCGCGATCGTCAGTGCGAAGCTCCCAAGCACACAAAACAGCCCGACCAGCGCGATCTCCTGGATCACAACGTTCAACCAATCGAGTCCGCCCAGCGTCACGGCCAAGAGTACAAACGGCAAGCGAATTAACCACACCGAGAGGAAGCCGATCGTCATTTGCCCCCAACGGACCAGTAGGCATTGCCGGGGCGTCACTCCAGAGAGCTGGAGCAACTGCAACGCGCCGGTCGATCGCTCTCCCACGGAATCCCCCTCCAGTCGGGTGGCCAGGAAGGCGGCTAGGATGCTGCTCCATATTGTCAGTCCGCTGTACGCTGATTGTCCCACAGCCCCCATGCCGCTGCGCTGGATT
>JAGQQB010000809.1 GCA_020426425.1 Planctomycetaceae bacterium
TACCAACAACGACGTCCCCATATCGGCCAGCACTGCCATCCACATGGTGCCCCAGCCCAACAGTACCACCACGAGAAACGCCAGCTTGATCCCAATACTGAGCGCCACGTTGACGCGAATCGTGCGCATGGCCGCGCGACTGAGGTTCACGGCAAAAGGCAACTGCGCCAGATCGGCGCGCATGAGGGTAACGTCGGCAGTTTCCATGGCCTGCGCGGTACCGGTTGCGCCACCGATGGCAATGCCCACATCGGCTGCGGCCAGTGCTGGGGCATCGTTGATCCCATCACCGACCATGGCGACCGAACTGCCGGTTGCCTGCAATTCGTGAATCACCCCCAGCTTGTCGGCGGGTAACAACTCGGCGCGCACATCGGTGACACCGACTTCTCGGGCTATCGCTTGCGCCGTGCCATGATTGTCGCCGGTGAGCATCGTGACGTTGGTAATGCCGGCATCTTTCAGTTGTGCCACGGCAAGCCGGCTGCTCTCTCGCACGCTGTCGGCCACGGCAATGGATCCACGGTAAGTTCCATCGATGCTGACCAACATGGAGGTCAACCCATTGGCTGCATCGGCAGTGG
>JAGQQB010000810.1 GCA_020426425.1 Planctomycetaceae bacterium
CTGGATTCGCGGGCAGGACATCTCCCAGCTCAACGCCGACGAACTGGCCACATTCCGCCGCCAGACATTCGGTTTCATCTTCCAGCGCTACAATCTGCTGTCGAGCATCTCCGCGACGGAGAATGTCGAGATCCCGGCTGTGTATGCGGGCCTCAGCACCGCCGAGCGCCGCGAAAAAGCGACGGCGCTGCTCAACCGGCTCGGACTGTCGGACCGGGGCGGCCACACGCCGAACCAGCTCTCGGGCGGACAGCAGCAGCGCGTCGCCGTCGCCCGTGCGCTGGTGAACGATGCGGAGGTCGTTCTGGCGGACGAACCCACCGGCGCCCTCGATTCCGGGTCGAGCGACGAGTTGCTGGGCCTGCTTGAAGAGCTGCATGCGTCCGGCCGGACGATCATCCTGATCACCCACGACCACGCCGTGGCCGCGCGGGCGCAGCGCATGATCGAACTGAAGGACGGCCGGGTGATTTCGGACACCGGAACCAGCGACGCACGGCCGGCGCAGGAGGCGCCCTACCGCTATGCGCGAAGCGGGCCGTCAATGGTCGGCCAGATCATCGAGTCCGTGAAAATG
>JAGQQB010000811.1 GCA_020426425.1 Planctomycetaceae bacterium
CAGTCCCGTCACTGAAACCGCAAATGATGACGGCTCGAAAACCATCGTCCTGAGCGCGCCGACACCGATCACCACAGAGGCCTTCCTCTACTTCCGCTTACGTACGCAGCCGTAGAGAAGCCTTCCGAGCTTCTCTTTCTTTCGTCATCAATAGCATTGATCCCCAGAGGTCCACTTGTTACCCTCGGCACATGATCCGCATTTCCATTGCTCTAATCGCCTTAGCTTTTGTCAACCAGGCAGCCAAGGCTGCCCCACTCGCAGGGAGTCGGCCGAATATTATTCTGGTAATGACCGACGACCAGGGTTACGGCCCGGTAGCCGCCCATGGTCACCCGTGGATCAAGACTCCCAACATGGACCGTCTGCGCAGCGAGTCCACGCGGTTCGACCGCTTTCTGGTGAGCCCCACCTGTTCGCCCACCCGTTCCGCCCTCATGAGCGGTCGTCATCCCATGAAGAACGGCATCACGCACACCATTCTCGAGCGTGAACGCATGGCCCTCAGTACCACCACCATTGCCCAGGTGCTCGGCAAGGCTGGCTACACCACGGGCATCTTCGGCAAGTGGCAT
>JAGQQB010000812.1 GCA_020426425.1 Planctomycetaceae bacterium
CATTTCGGCGGAGGCGCGACGGGTGAACGTCAGTAGCAGAATGCGAGCGGGATCGACTCCGCTGGCGACGAGCGCGGCGACACGGTGCGCCAGCGTGGTTGTCTTACCGGTGCCGGCCCCGGCAATGATCAGCAGTGGCGACATCCCATGTCGCGCGGCTTCGCGCTGAGCCGGGTTCAGCTTCGCGAGCACTTCATCCAATGCATCCGTAGCAGACATTCTCTTTCCCTCCCTGCAACGCTGGCAACCAGCCAATCGCAGGCAGGATACAGCAGTTCAGTGGAGAGGTCCAATCGGCTGGTGTGATTCAGCCTCTTAGTCGTTGATCGCTCCGCGATCAAACGCCCCGTTGGAAAAGTAGACTCTCCCACTGAAGTTGCGACCATCATGAAATGGACGCAGATGCTGCACTCGTCGTCTGATTGCGGAGTGATCAACGACTATGCTACGCGAGCGCCGCGACCGGCTCGAACCGGCAACTGTAGTAGTGGCACAGAGCGATCGCGCTCGCATCAGCGACGTCGTTGGGTTCCAGAAGTGACTTCAGACCGAGTTCCCGCTGCACCGCCTGTT
>JAGQQB010000813.1 GCA_020426425.1 Planctomycetaceae bacterium
GACTGGAGTTCAGACACCGCTTTGGAGGCGCTGCCTTCTTCGCCTTCGAGCAGTTGGTGCACTTCGCCGGTGCTTTTCCACACCAGAAACAGGCCGCCGGAGACGAGAATCAGATCGCGCCCCGAGAGGCCGTGCTCGATGATCGGCACGGTAAACAGCGGCTCGGTCATGCCGGCCAGCCAGGACAGCGCAGCGAGCAGGGCGATGCGCATGAACATGGCGAGGAACAGGCCCAGCCGGCGCGCAAAGTCGCGGCGTTCGCGGGGGAGTTTATCGACCAGGATCGAGATGAAAATGATGTTGTCGATGCCCAGCACCAGCTCCAGCGCGGTGAGGGTGAAGAAGGCGACGATCAACTGCGGGTCGGTGAAAATTTCGAGCATGCAATCCTCAATGGCTGCGCCGCCGGCAGCTGCCGACAACGACGCGCCATGATACCAAGGCCCGGCGTCGCCACATGGCGCGTCGCGCTACACTGCGCCCATGAACGACATGAATGACTCCGACGCGCTGTTCAGCGGGCAGATGGTGGCCGCGCTGCGCCAGGCCCGCCATGTGGTGGTGCTCACG
>JAGQQB010000814.1 GCA_020426425.1 Planctomycetaceae bacterium
AATGATGTGTTTGCGAGCAACTGCACGGTATCGTTACTGAGGGGAACCTGTCGTGACGAGATGACCTGACCGCTACGCAGGTCTTCCCAGCGGACCTCAACTGCGAGCGACAGTTGCAACTCGCGCGGGTCGTCAAACTGTGTTTCCGTCAAAACGTCTTTGCGGATCTCAATGATGTGACCTGTCAGACGCGTGTCGGCTCCCGGGCCTTTGGTCAGACGATAGGGGGTGCGCTGCTGGATCTGCTTCTGCACGGCTTCGGTCAGTTGCAACTCAAAGCCGCGCCGATAAGAGTCGGTCGTGAATGTCGGAACGTGGACCGTGCGAATGTCCGGCGCATATGTATTCCCAACCATGTAGCCTGCACAACCGGGGAACGTCATTGCCAGGAGCAACAGCCCCAGCAGCCAACGACGACCGGAATCGGTCGCGAACGTTCTTGGTCGGTTGTTACGCATGGCGGGAATGGGTCACAAGGACGAATGACCAGAGGAACTGGACTCACTGTCATTCATTCGTGGCGTCTTCGTCGATCGGTTTCAGCTTGGGGTCTTTGGTGACAGGCGTC
>JAGQQB010000815.1 GCA_020426425.1 Planctomycetaceae bacterium
CCTTGGACGGCTCAGATGCCGGATCACCCCTGCTATTCCACGAATTTCCCGCAACTTTTGCCCCTTTCCGACCACATGCGATTTCCAACGTGCCTGCTGCTGCCCGCCCTCGCCTTACTGTTGAACGCGACGACCTGTCTTGCCGAAGCACCGTTCCCCGGTAAGCAGTCAGAGTGGCATGGTTTTTCACGCTATGAGTTCGCCGTGGACGGTAAGACGCTCTCGGTCGTTGTTCCTGAAAAGGCGGCCGACGGCAAGCCGTGGGTCTGGCACGGAGAGTTCTTTGGCCACAAGCCAGCGCCAGACGTCGAATTGCTCAAACGGGGCTTCCATATTGTGTACCTGAGGGTGCCCGACATGCTGGGCTGCCCTCAGGCAGTCGAGCACTGGAACGCGGCCTATCAGGAACTGACCGAGAAACATGACTTCGCTCCGAAGGTGGCACTGGTGGGACTGAGCCGCGGCGGTCTGTACTGTTACAACTGGGCCATCGCCAACCCGGACAAGGTCGCTTGCATCTACGCTGATGCGGCCGTCTGCGACTTCAAGAGCTGGCCTGGTGGGA
>JAGQQB010000816.1 GCA_020426425.1 Planctomycetaceae bacterium
CCCATTGCGTCCCATCTCGCGCATGTACGAGAACGCATCGGCGTGCACAAAGCGCACGCGGCACTGATTGAGATTGGCATTTTCTCGCGCCAGCTCTAGCGGCTTTTCATCGAGGTCGACGCCTGTGACTTCGGCCGCGTTTCCGAGTTTTTTCGCTTGCACCGCAAATCCGCCGGTATAGCAACAGACGTCGAGCACGGTCTTATCTTCGCAGAACTGAGCGAGCCGCAATCGGTTTTCTCGCTGATCGCAGAAGAACCCCGTCTTGTGCCCGCCTTCGAAGCGCACACGAAAGCGCGTCCCATGCTCTCGGATAATCGTCTGCGAGGGAAAATCGCTGGACGTGACCACTGGCGGATCGCACCCTTCCTGCGAAAGAAACTGGGGACTGGTTTGCACAATTGCATGTTTGGTTCCGCACAGTGGCGCCAGTCGCTCAAGCAAAGCGCCCGCGCGACGGTACATGCCAAGGCTAAACGCTTCAGCCGACAAGACGTCGCCAAAGCGATCGATCACCAGGCCGGATAGCCCGTCGGATTCGGCGTGCACAACGCGAT
>JAGQQB010000817.1 GCA_020426425.1 Planctomycetaceae bacterium
GTCGAGGGGAACACGTTGTTTCCGCGAATGGTCACCATGTCGTCGCGGCGGCCCAGAATTCCGCCTTCCAGCTGCAGCAGACTGCAGGTGGCTTCTTCCGTGGTGCGGGCCTGCACCAGGTCGCCCGTGCGATAGCGGATCAGCGGGGAACCCAGCCGGCCGAGGTTGGTGATCAGCAGCTCGCCCACTTCGCCCGCCGGCACCGGTTCTCCCGTCTCCGGGTCGACAATCTCGGCGATGCACTCGTTCTCCAGCACGGTCAGGCAGCCCCGGTCGGCTTCCCGCTCGACAGCCAGCGAGCCGATCTCCGTCATTCCCCAGTGATCGAACACCCGCGCGCCCCAGGCCGTTTCGATTCGCTCCCGCACGGCGGGCACCAGCCCGCCCGGTTCGCCCGCCACCACCAGCCCCCGCACCGAACCACCGGCCAGGTCGCGGCCGTCGGCCTCGGCCACTTCGGCCAGCCGCAGGGCATAAGTCGGCGTACAGCACACGAAGGTGGCTTCATTCTCTTCGATCATCTGCAGCCGGGCCGTGCTGGTCATGCCGCCGCCGGC
>JAGQQB010000818.1 GCA_020426425.1 Planctomycetaceae bacterium
GACCCGTCCGAAGTGATGCCAGTAGACATTCGCAATCGCCCGGGCACGGGACGAGTACCGCAACAATCCGCAAGTCGCATCGATATCAAGCAAAGCCCGCAGGATGATCGCCGCATCGTGATCGTGGACCCCCTTGGTGTAACCCTCGGAATAGCGAGGCCCCATGAACTTCTGGACAAGTGTCAACAATGGCGAGCGGGGGGTGTCAACCCCCTGGTTCTCGCGGTCGCTGCTTGGTGACGACTCAAGTCCGTCTCGCGTCAGCGAATCTCCCCCGACAGGGGACTGACGTCCCCCGCTCGCCTTGAGCATCTGATAGGCGAGATATTCGGCCCGATACACCTCGCGGTTTTCGCTGATGACCTCCATGGACCACACGTCGCGGGTGGCGTTGAGGATCTCGGACTCGATGACTTCGAAGAAATCGGTACCGGTGAGATGCAGGTGCAGGCGGTCATTCCGCAGGACGGTCGTCAGGTCGAGCACTTGCGTGTTGACGCTGAAACGGTGATTTCCAAAGCGGATGACCCCTTCGCCGTCCTCGTAGAGCTCCTG
>JAGQQB010000081.1 GCA_020426425.1 Planctomycetaceae bacterium
CTCGATCCTTCGTCGCTGGCGAGCGAAATCTCCTTCGCACTGTTTACGACGGCAGTCGGACTGATCGTCGCGATTCCGCTCACGCTGCTGGGCGCCTGGGTGCAGGTGCAGATGAGCAAGCTGACTGACGCCGTGCAGGATCAGTTGTCGGAGTTCTTGCACGATCTGGAACGGGTGATGATCAGTTAGTCCCGGACGGTCCGGTCAGAGTGCACGGTCAAAGACGAGGTTTGCATGCGGCGTAAGAAGAGAACGCTGAAGCTCGACGACGAAATGGACATCACGCCGATGATCGACGTGACGTTCCTGCTACTGATCTTCTTCATGGTCACGTCGAAAATGGAAGACACCTCGGCGCTGGAGATTCCCCCGGCACGGAATGGTCTGGGGGTGAGCGTGAAGGACTCGGTGGTACTGTCCATTTTCAAGACCGACGCCGACCCCGAGATCTACCTGTCGAACGGCAAGAAAGAAAACGGTCCCGTCTCTTTGGAAGAGGTCACGACTTACGTCCGTGAAGGATTGGCCGAACAGAAGCGAACCCTGATCATCAAGGCCGACCGAGACATTCCCAGTGGGTTTGTCGAAGATGTTGCCCGGGCCGCATCGGAAGCGGATGAAAATGCCGGGACCGAAGAGGCCATGCAATATTTTGTAGGCGTGATCGACAAACCAGGCTAACGCATCCTGCGAGTTGATCCCGATCGACGAGTCACCCATCCTAGCCGATACCAGCTCTCCCCATGCCGATTATCTTCCGTTGTTCCAGTTGTGGACAAAAGCTGAGCGTGAGCCGACGCAAGTCGGGTCAGCCAGTGAAGTGCCCACAATGCGCGACACGGATTCGTGTACCGGAGATCGATCCCGCTGAAGCGGGAGACGCCGCAGAAGCCGAGTCCCCCAACGCACCACCTGCCGGTCGCCAGGCTGGTGATCCCGCTGCGGGCGGCAAACTGGCAAATCCAGCATCTGCATCTCAATCAAGCGCTCCGAAGTCAAACGCTCCGCAGCCTCCGGTGCAACCCAGCGCCGAAACGTCAGCGGCTTCTCCGGTGAAGTCCGCAGCGACAGACAAACCTGCATCGCAGGCAGCCACACCACCAGCAACGTCCACGCCGACTCAGCCTCCCGCCGCGACATCGTCCGTAACGAAGCGGCCACCGTTACCGTCAGAGGGGTCGGTGAGTGCCTCGGGATTGAAGACAACTCAGCCCTTCGAGTCTGCATTTGCAGCACTCGGAGCTGAGGCTGCGGGAGATTCTCCACCCGCGAAATCGGCATCCGGGGAACCGGCGTCCTCTGTGGCGGAAACGCGTGCATCAGCATCGACGGATGCGGATCGGAACGAGGCCGCCTCGCCAGACCAGGCCGCAGCAGATGATGCGGCCTTCAACGAAGAGGCTCCGATTGAGGAGTTGTGGCGCGAGCAGGACGATGAGGATCACTGGGAACCGCACGTCGAACGCAATCCATGGCTGGTGGATGACGAGGAAGAGGAGCACGATTTCAAGATCGACAAAGCAGGGATGGATGACGAAGGTCTCGACATGACCCCGATGGTCGATGTCACCTTCCTGCTGCTGATCTTCTTTATGATTACAGCGTCGTTCGCGGTGCAGAAGTCGATGCAAACCACTCCGCCGGAACCGGACGAAGAAGGGGTTTCGCAGAACGTCAACGACGATGTCGAAGAGGACTCGGTGGTCGTGGAGATCGACGCGGAGAACAACATTCGCGTGGAAGATGTCGAAGTCGCCGGTATCGGTGAGCTGATCGACATGCTGACGAACAAGCGGACCGGTGAGGGGAAGACCGACATGATGATCGAGGTCCATGAACTCGCCAAGCACGGCACCGTGGTGCTCGTGACTGATGCGGGTCTGGAAGCAGACATGCAGCGGATTCGCCGTACAACCATTCGGGGTGACGACTGACCATGGCTTTCCTGGAAGTAGTCCACATGACTGGCGATGTCGATCGTCGGGAACTGTCCAAGCAGTCCCCGGTGTCGATCGGCAGCCATCGGTCCAATGACATTTGCATTGATGAAGACGATGTCGACATCATGCACTGTCGGATCAGTTGGGCCAAGGAGTGTTATGAGGCCGTTTCCGCCGGGAGTGTCCCGCTGGAAGTCAATGGGGCGCCGGTCAAGCGGGCGCAGCTCAAAAGTGGCGATGTCTTGCGATTTGGAACCGTGGATGTTCGCTTTCGCGATGAAGCCGGGGCGTCTGCCACAAGCAGCGCGCCCTCGAAACAAGGCGCCAAGGAACAGCAGCCGATGGACGATGATGTGGATGACTGGTTGGACGACGACGAACTGATCGACGATGAAGATCTCGATGATCTCGACGATGATCTTCTGGATGACGACGATGGCGGCGGGATGGATCTGCTCGGTGGCCTCGATGCGCTCGCCGCAGCGGAAAAGAAGTCCAGCAAGCCACAGAAGAAGCCCGCCTCGACTCGGCAGCCTGCCGCTGATCCGCCAGCACCGCGCGAGAAGCCCGCCCGGGCGACCAGCAAGCCGGCGGCTGCGAACGCGGCGCCGGCGAAGTCCGGGACTGCGCGCGATAAGGGGGCGGCCAAGGAGGACCCCGCTTATTCCTCGCGGATGCGTCAGGCGATGCGGCATCATCAGGCGCGGCCGGGTGAGGAAGATCTGTTGAGATCGCCCTTGGTGCTGACGCTGCTGGGAGTCTCGGGAGCGTTGCTCTTAACTGGAGCGATTTTCTATTTCCTCGCAGGTCGGTATACGGCTCAGGCATCGTTCGATCAGGCGCGGACCCTGTACGACGAAGGCAACTATCACGCGGCGATCAAGGAACTCGATGACTTCGCCATCGCGTATCGCAAGGAAGCGCTCGCGGACGAAGCCCGGAAACTCGCGGGACTGGCCCGGGTGGAACAGCAACTGAAGTCCAAAAAATACGAAGAGGGTTTGTCGCAACTGCGGGCGTTCGTCAATGCGCAGCGAGATTTGGATGGCTTTGAGACGGTCCATCCGGACATCTTCGAAAGGGCGAAAACCATTGCGCTGGAAGCCGCGCGGCAGGCCGGGACAATCAAGAATCGGGATCTGATCGGTATTTCCGATGAGGCCCGCACGATGGTCAAAACATATGCGCCCAAGGATGTGCCGCCCAACGAAATCCTGCTCGAAATCGAGGATGCCGTCCGCACTTCGGAAGCGGAGATTCTTAAGAACGCAACCTACAAAGATCACGAAAAGCGGATCAAAGCCGCGTTGGGCAAAGCTCCTGAAGGTGTGGCCGCAGCGGCAGGAGAGCAGGGGCCGCTGGCCGCGATGCGGATCCGTCAGGACTTGTTGGTGCGGTATCCCGAATATGAACGTGATCGCACGATGCGTGAGTTGATGGAGCAGGCGATCGCGGCGGAAAAAGCAGCGATTCAGACTGAGGAACCTTCCCAGGATGCGCTCACCGACGATCGGCCTGGTCTGGACACGCAGCTGACCCTGCTGTTTCAGGGACGCACTCGGTCGGACGAGGTGCCGGTGGGGCAGGCTGTGATTGCAGTCGCGCAGGACTGCTTGTACGGACTCGATTTGGTCACCGGAGAACCGATCTGGCGGCGAGTGATAGGTCTCGACTCACCATTCTTCCCCATCACGGATACCGCGACCAATAGCGTGATCGCCTTCGATACCCGGTTCAATGAACTGGTACGAGTCGATCAGCACACGGGAGCCTTTGTCTGGCGGCAGCCGATTGAGGCCCGGGCGCAAGGGCGACCGCACATCGCGGATGGGACGATTTTCGTAACCACCGAAGAGGGGAGTCTGCTGGCGGTTGACCTCGAAACCGGCCGGCTCCGTACGCGGCTCACCTTCTCGCAGTCGATCTCGGGACTCACCGAAATCAAGAGTGGGCAACTCGTGGTCGCAGGGGATCAGGAAGTGCTGTATGAAATCCAGAAGCGGCCGTTGGAATGTGTGCGGATTCACTACCTTGGGCAACCGAGCGGTTCCGTCGAAGCGCCACTGACTCCTCTGGGGAGTTATGTGCTGATGATCCAAAACGTTGGCGAGAATGCCCGGCTGCGGCTGATCGAAACAAACACGCAGGACAATCCATTCATGGAAGTGGCGACCAGCCAGGTCTCCGGTCGAGTGCGTGATGAGCCAGTCGCGGTGCGCGGTCGCGATCTGTTTGTCCCTTCGAGCGGTGAACGACTCTCGGCCTTCTCGGTCAGCGATGATGCGGGACAGGCGCCGCTGACGGCGGGACCGGTGTATCAGGGGAAGGGAGACTTGAATCGTCCCATTCACCTGATGACTGGGCCGGATCGGCAGGTCTGGATGGCGTCGGGATCCCTCGTTCGTGTGCGACTGACCACCGACGCGCTCCAACCCGACAGTGATCCCGTCGCGTTTGGACAAGTCACGCAGCCGCTGTTGTACGAAGCAGGCTATCTGTTCAACGCACGCAGTCAGCCGTATTCGAGTTCCGTGATTCTGACGCGGACTGATCGAGACGAACTCAAGAGCGATTGGCAGGCGGCATTGGGGAGTCGACCACTCGCCTGGAATGCTGCCAACGGCATGCTCATCTGCGTGAACGACACCGGCATCGCCTTCCGTGTGGGAGACCGGCAATGGGCGTCGGGAAAGTTCGCGACCGAAGCGAGCGCCCGCTTGCCTCTGCATCAGGACTTGGTCGACCCGTTACGGGCGACGGTGGTTTCCGGAAATCGAATCGCCGTGGTGTGTGGTGATCCCGAGCCGCGTGCCTGGGTGATCAATGCCTCGGGACAGGTTGAAGCGTCGCCCAATTTGCCGCAGGCGCCGACCGCCGCGCCAGTGATGATTGGTGACCGCATCGTGATCCCAATGGCCGGTCGTATGCACGCGATTCGGACTTCGTCGCAGCCAGCGATTCAGGACTTCACGTTGCCGACTGGCGAAGAACATCAATGGGTCGATGTTGTGGCGACCGGCGCTGATCGTGCGCTTGCGGTGACGACGGAAGGTGTGTTGATTCAAGTTCGACTCCAGAGTTCACCACGCACGCATCTGGCGGAAGGGGGACGTCTGGAACTGGGAGCACCGGTCTCGGTCGGACTCGGGGCGAGCGATCAATACGTCGCCATCGCCGACATGCAGCAGCGGCTCACCGTGCTGCGGTCGGAACAGCTGGAACAGGTCGGACAGCGGTCGCTGGGGGGACCGATTTCCTCACGGCCGCTCGTGGTGGGGAATCAGATCCTCGCTGATGTCGGCTTGGAAGTGCTGCACTGCGTTGAGCCACAAGGCGATCTGGCGACCCGCTGGACCTTCCCGTTGAACGGGGCACCGCTCCTGGGAGCAGAGGAAACGGCGAGTGGACTGCTGCTGGTGCAACAGAACGGCACGATCAGTCTGGTCGACCCTGCGAGTGGGGACGTTCTCACGCAACAGGTGCTGGCGACTCCATTGGCGCTCGGCCCGCTCAATGTGGGACAGAACGTGTTTGTCGCCTCGATCGATGGGACGGTCGTCCCGGTGACATTTGAGTAAGTGAGGAGTGAGGATCGAGGAACCAGGATCTAGGATGGGTGTTGTGGAGGTGTATATGTTGAGACAAGTCGTTTCGCTCCCCCTGCCACTTTCCATCCTCAACCAAATTTTCGCAGTGAGTCACTATCGTTCACAACGTGAGTCGTATCTGGTTGGTCTGGGGCCGTGCTCCTGGCGAACGCTTTCGATGGTCGCGCTATGCGCAGTGCTGACGGTCAACGCTCTGCTGGTGCCAGCGATGGTCTTTGCTCAGCCGCCGGCTGCGGAAGATGCGACCGATGGCGAACCGATGGAGCCGGAAGAGCAGTCGGATCCGATCTTCAATCTGGAGGACATGCAGGTTCCCAGCGTGGACGAATGTTTGAACGGTATCGGTCGGGACTGGGTGATCCTGACGACCGACAAGGTCTACGTCGTCGAGTCGATCGTGCCGCGACCCAATACGCTGGATCGCCGCAAGCGGTTGCTCGAACAAAAGCTTGATGAGCGACGGACGGTCAGCGCTGAGAATCGGGACAAACTGATCCAGGAGATCGACGATCTGCAGTATCTGTACGTGTCGCTCCCGAATGCCTCGGGGAATCCGGAGCGTCGCTTGCCGATACGTGTGATCAAAGAGATTGTGCATCATGAGGATCTGATGCTCCGGCGGCTGAACTTGTTGCTCGACGAACAGAACATCGAGTTGGCGTTGGAGCTTTTGAATCGGCTGGAGCGAACTTGGGAGGCTTGGCCAGGGGTTGATGCGGCGCACAATCGATTGCTCATGGTCGATGGCGAATACCGGATCGGTCAGCAGAACTATGAAGGGGCACTCGCCGTGCTGCGGGAGTTGTATGCCCGGTCGAAGAACTATCCACAGTTATCACAACGCTACGGGCACGCGATTGATCAATTGGTTGCCGCCGCGCTGGCACAACAGGACTATCAACGAGCGTTCTTCTATCTTGACGATCTTACGGGACGTTTCACGGATCATCCGGTGTTTCAGAAGTACGATGCACAGCTCTCACAGCAGGTGCGAGAACTCATCGCTCAGGCAACGGCTGCGGCGGGGCAGGGGGATCATCGTGCGGCCACCATGCTGGTCGAGGAAGGAGCGCGTGTCTGGCCGCGAACCGCGGAACTCGCGCCGGCATATCGGCAATACGCAGAACGGTTTCAGCGATTGCATGTCGGCGTGGTCGATCGTCCTGGGGCGGGACAGGCGTTCTTTCTGCCGACTCCTGCCGACGTTCGCAAACGGTCACTGAATCTGTTGCCGCTGTTCGAACTCAACCGGATGCGGGATGGGACCGCGTACTACCGGACGCGGTTCTTCGATGAATGGGAACCATACGATTTGGGTCGGCGCATGAAGTTCACGCTGCGACAGTTTCGTCAGCCGTCGGATCTGCACAACGTGATCACGGTCGCCGATGTCGTGACCCCGCTATTGCGTCGGCTGGAACCGACACATCCCGATAACGATGAGCGACTCGCATCGTACATCGACAGCATTTCGGTGCTCTCGCCGCTGGAGTTCATGATCGAATTCCGCCGGGTGCCGCCACGTGTCGAACCATTGCTCTCGGGTGTGCTGCTCAAGGCGAATCAGCAGTTGGCTGCCGAGGCGGAGGACGCGTCCGATCCGACGTTGATTGGTCCGTTGAGTAATCCCGGTGGTTTTGACGAGTCCGCTGTTCCCGCCGGTCAGTTCGGCATGGAACGAACACTCCCAGAACCCGATGGGCTGCCGCTGTTTCATGTCGCGGAACTGGTGGAACATCAGTACGAGAACCATGAAGATGCCATTCAGGGGCTGATGCGCGGTGACGTCTCCATGCTCGTCGATCTCCCAGACCTGTTGGTCCGTCGGATGCAGGAAGACGAAGGCTTCCTCCAGCAGTTTGAGGTGCAACAACTCGATCTACCGCGGACGCAGGTGATTCAGTTCAATCCGCAAAGCAAGCCGCTGCGTGTTCGCGAACTGCGGCGCGGTCTGGCGTATGCGGTCGATCGCCAACGCATGCTCAAGGATTTCGTCCTGCAGGATGAGCAGATGCGGCATGGGCGAATCGTGACCGGGCCGTTTCCCTCGAACAGTCCCGCACGGCATGTGCTGGTGAAGGAGCGACGATACGACCTGTCGTCCGCGATCGCGATGAAGGTCGCGGCGATGAAGGTCCTCAAGGGAGACATTCCGAAGTTGCGATTCGTGGTCGAGCCGGGGCCGATCCAAATGGCGACCGCCACCGAGATGGCCCGAATCTGGAATCGGATTGGCATCCCGGTCGAAGTGATCGAAGGAACTCAACCGGCGCCAGAGGACTGGGACATGATGTTCCGCTCGATCCAACTGGTGGAACCGATCGTGCAGATCTGGCCCTTCCTGACGATCTCGGAGCGGGCGCAGTTGTCCGATCTGGATCACTACCCTGACTGGCTCAAACAGGAACTGGTCGAACTTGACCGGACAAGCGATCAAAGTCGGGCGATGACCAAAATGCAGGAACTGCATCGGCATCTGTGGGATGACGCGGCGAACATTCCGTTGTGGGAACTGGATCAGTTTCGGGTGGTCCGTAAGACGATTGTCGGATTCCCACCCAGGGCAATGCACTGCTACGACGGGATCGAACAATGGGTGTGCCAGCCTTGGTATGCAGGAGGTCAGCCATGAGGCGTTCGGTGAAGCCACGACGATTCGCATGTTCGCGCGGCGACAGGATGATGCGTATTGTTGCCGTTGGCCTGCTCGTGGCGGCGATGTCTGTCGGTTCGCAGGCAATCATCCGAGCGGACGATGCCGCTCTCCCTGCAGACGCACAGCCCGCTTCGACAGCAACGGCAGCGGAATCGGCGACGACTTCCGCCGCCACGGAATCGGCGGAGAAGCTGGTACTCCCTCCCCCCCCAACGCCATGGATTCTCAAGCCGTATGAGGTTCATGTCCGGGTATCGTGGCCGGTTTCGCCATCGTTCCTGCTGGAACAAACGAACGTGCTCACCGAGCAAGTGCGTGGCCAGTTGACGCAGCGCTTTCGGCAGAACTGGAACCTGGATATTCAGACGGCCCTAGGGGCTCAACGGCAAACGGCATATTCGCTACTCCATGCCGACGTTGATGCCTGGAACGCCCGCTGGTTCCCCGAAATGGAGGACGAGGATGCGGAACCGACCGAGGAACTGACTCCGCCTGACAAGGAATTGTACGCAGTGATCGATCAGGTCGGGGCGATGTTTCATGTCACGACGCTCGAGTGGTGCTCGAACTCGCGCACCCTCAGTCCACTTGTTCAATTGGAAACCGGAGATCGCCGCGATCTGGCCGCGACCGTTGCGGATGCGATCTCGCGTGCCTTTCGACCGCTCGCACAGATTGAAGTGGGAGAAGGGGACAAGGTTGAGTTTCTGATTCGTGGCGGTGAACTGCCGCCTGTTGATCCACAACTGGTTCCGTTTCAGGAAGGTCAGTACCTGGCGCCCTACCTGCGATATTTGGGAAAGAAACGGGAAGTTCAGCGGATCCAGACGATCCCCTGGACCTACATGAAAGTCGTTGAGCGGGATCGCAGTCGCATCCGGATTGAGATGACCTCTGCCTTCCGGCAGCCGATTCCACAGTCGCGGCGGCGCGTGGAAGTGATGGCAATGCTGCTGCGTCCGAGTTGGGACGCATCGGACATTCGGGTCTATCCGCGCCGTGGTCAGAACACACCGTTGGTAGGGTATCGCTGTGAAGTGGTCGATCGCTTACCGACGCTCGAAGATCCCGTTCCGGAACGGGATCAGTACTACACTGATCGTCGAGGCGTTCTCACGGTCCCGGTTCCGGAAGGGGATCCCTTGCGGTATTTGCTGGTCCATTCCGGCCAGTCAGTGTTGGCTCGTGTGCCGTTCATCCCCGGTACGTCACCACTGATGGAAGTCGAAGTTCCCAACGATCGCGCGCGGCTCGGTGTGGAAGGGGAGGTTTCCCTGTTGCAGGGCGAACTCATCGACATTATTGCTACCCGAGAAGTCCTGATGGCGCGCGGTCGCGCTGCGGCAAAAAAGCAAGACTGGGATGCCGTCGACAAGTTCACGGAAGAAATCAGCGATCTGCCGACGCTCGAACAGTTCAAAGGTCGGATCGAGGCACTCCAACTGCAGGCGGTCTATAAGGCCCGCGAAGAACGCGACCGGGCCGCAGAGAGTCGCATCAAGAAGCTGTGCGGCGGGTTGATCGAGTCAACCGAGACACATCTGAATCCCGGGCGTATTGCTGAGTATCGGGGTGAGATTCGCGTGTTGCGACCGTAAGTCGTCCTGCGATCTGTTCGCATCGCCGAATTGCGGCGACTTGCGAGAGTTTCTTTTTCGGGTTGCTGGATTGGATGATGCCTGAGGTCTCGCCGAATGATTCCACAGAGCGGTTTGCTGACGCAGATGCGTATCAGGCACCGCGTCACGACCCGGCCTGGAGACGCTACCTCCGGGCGACATACCTGATCATCGGCACGATCTCGTTTGGCGGGCTGTTGGTTCGAGCGTCAGTTGCAGATCGTTGGATCGTGCTCGCCACTTTGTTTTACGCGACTCCCTGGCCGCTGCTCGTTGTCGGCTGCGCGGTCAGTGTTGGATTGACCGCACTGTTGCGCTGGTTCGCGCAGACATCGATGTGGTGCGTGTTGCTCTTGATCGCCGCGTCGTTGTGCTGGCAGACGCAATGGTTCGCGAACACGCCGCGTGCGGAGCGGGCAGACGAGGTCACGGTCATGTTCTGGAACGCGGCGCGGCGCACGGACATGACGCTGGCGGCAGAATTCATCAACACACAGGATGCCGACATTGTGGGGTTGGTGGAAGCCGGGAGCGCGAAGCCGCAGGCGCGGCAGTTCTGGCGCGAACATTGCCCCAAATACGATGTCTCGTTCCTGGGAGGCGGACTCATTCTGCTCACCAAAGGGACGAGCGGTACATCCACGCCGGGCGATCTGGGGCATCAGTCGTTCTATCGTTGGATTCCGGTTCAGGTGCGTGGCCAGGAACTGCAGTGCGTGGTCGTCGATTTGAAATCCGATCCGTATTACTCGCGGCGATCAGTATTGGGAAATCTTGCGGGCGACATGGAGACGCTGAACGATCAACCGGTACTGATCATGGGGGACTTCAACACGCCGACCGATTCGGTCCACTTTGGGGCGTTGCGGCAGCGGCATCGGGAACTGTTTGAGGCCACAGGCCAAGGCTACTCACCCACCTGGCCGCATCCTGTCCCGGTGCTGACGCTGGATCAGATGTGGGCAAATGAATGGATCGTGCCGCTTGAGTGTCGTCGCATCGCACCGGTCAATTCCGATCATCAGGCAGTCTGGTGCCGGATTGCCATCCAGGGCGGTTAAGAGTTGTAACGAGTGAACCGATTGTGATGGCTGGATGTCAACTCTGGAGGGGCGAGCCGCGTGGATGTGCTTCTTCGGCAACATTTCTGAAGTAGGCTTTTCCAAAGCGCGTCTGCTGCGTGCCCTCGACGAATTCAATCGCTCGCCGTGCGAGCCACACTGTTTGTTCTGGAGAGACGTTGATGTCTGTTGATCCCTGGAGCCGACCGACCCTGGATGATCTCCGCCGGGTGTTGGAGAGCATTGGCAAGAACGATGTGGAGCACGAGCGGTCGGCGGAACGGTTGGAACTCTCGGTCCCCGCCGAAGTGCAGACTCTCCGTGGCAACACCGTCAGCGCGATGACCCGCGAGATCAGTCGCTTTGGCATTGGCCTGTTCCACAAGGGCTACCTGACTCCAGGTGA
>JAGQQB010000819.1 GCA_020426425.1 Planctomycetaceae bacterium
CTATGCCGACACGAACGGGTATACGATCGACTCACCGCGCACGATGTGGCCTTTTCGCGATTGGGTCATCGAGGCGGTGAATTCCGACATGCCGTTCGATCAGTTCACGATCGAGCAGTTGGCGGGCGACCTGCTCCCGGAGGCGACGGAAAGCCAGCGCATCGCGACCGGTTTCCATCGCAACACGCAGTTCAATCAGGAAGGGGGCGTCGATCCGGAGCAATTCCGCATCGAGGGCGTGTTCGACCGCGTCGCCACGACGGGGGTGGTCTGGCTGGGGTTGACCCTGGGCTGCGCCCAGTGCCACGACCACAAATTCGATCCGATCACTCAGCGCGAGTTCTACCAAATCTTCGCCTTTTTCAACGATCAGGCCGAGCCCGAGTTGACCGTTCGCGGTCCGGACCTACCAGGAGCCGACGCGGCGGCAGACGTTGCGGAACAGCCGGGCGTGCCGACGTTGGTGCTGGAAGAATTGCCCCAACCGCGAGCGACGCATGTGCTGATCAAAGGGGACTTCACGCGACCCGGCGAGCCGGTCGCGCCAGGAA
>JAGQQB010000820.1 GCA_020426425.1 Planctomycetaceae bacterium
CGTTCACATTGACTGATGTGGCAGCCTGGCAGCGCACAGTAAAGAACAGATCTGGTACAACGTGGTGAATCGCATTCGCACTTTTTCAGGTCGTGCGGATTTGCGTAACGCTCACTCAGGAATCCGGCCCTCTCCGGGCAGTAACCGTCCAGAGGTTTTTCAGGCAGACTGGTAAGAACAGCAACCCCGCAGGCCCCCTGATCAGGGCTGGCCGCCCGGCTGCACCTCCCAGGACAATTCACTTCGGTAAGTTTTCATTATGGCTCAGTTACGGTCCGGATTTGTCAGCATCACGGGTAACTTCCGGGACAACAACGAAGATCGCTGTCTGGTTGACCCCAAAGGCCGGTATTTTCTCGTTTGCGACGGAATGGGCGGCCAGGCGGCTGGCGAAAAAGCCAGCGAAATGGCTGCCGAAATTGTGCCCCGCCAACTGGAGCAGACGCTCGATTTTGAAAATGCCACTCCGGAAGATGTCGTGGCCGCGATCGACCAGGCCGTTGCGGAAGCCAATTCCGAAATCATGGCGATGGGCAATCTCGACCCCAG
>JAGQQB010000821.1 GCA_020426425.1 Planctomycetaceae bacterium
GCCATCAATGAAGAGCGCTTTGAAAAGCTTTGCTGGAGACGTTTCCCCGGGAATTTCGACTCCACTTGACGTCCACGACATCGAGCGACCGCTTGTCGACAACACCAAAGATGGGAACCGCGTCTGAATTCCAATCTGATCCGCAATCAGCTGGTCGATGGAAATGGTATTGCGAAAACCGGCCAGTCCCGGTCGCTGAGCCGATGTCAGCCATGTCAGTTCCGATGCGTGCCCGTTGTTCCCCTGTTGCTCGGGGTGACTGACTCCCGAGATCACGGTGAACTTGTCCCGATGTTTTGCCAGCTTCTTCAAATACGGCGTTAATTCGTAATCCCGTCCCGCCTGTTCAGGAAACAGATACGGACCGTGAAAGCCGAGAGTGGCGCAAGCGGCAACAAAACGATGCGGTGATTCATTGCGTTCTCGTTCTGCCGCACGGCTTGGTTTGACAAGCGCTGGAACCATGGCATCCAGGAGCGGCAGCCCCAACAGGGCCGCGCCGGTTCCACGGAGAAAATGTCGACGGCTGAGTGGCTGGAATGGAATG
>JAGQQB010000822.1 GCA_020426425.1 Planctomycetaceae bacterium
TGAACTCTCCAGATACTCCGCCACAAGATTCGGATCAGGCCCAGATCCTGGACCAGTCAGACTGGGGGCAGAAACGCGACGGCGGCGAATCACTTCGCGCAGCTTCTGCATCAGTTTGGCGGCCTCAGGCGATTCGGCGATACGTGTCCCAATCTCGCGCGCCTGCACGGCGGGGAGTGTGTCGTCAACGTAAGCCAGAAGTGTGCGGAGTGTCAGTCGCATGATTCGTGATCCTGTTCAATTGCTTCGTAGCAGGCACTCTCCGAGTGCCGTCCGCAACACCATCAGCTTCCATCCATGAGAAGTACGCACGCCGCGGACGAGACCGTCCAGCACAACTCAACGATGATTCAGCAAGCCACGTCAAACCTGGTGCGGACGGCACTCAGAGAGTGCCTGCTACTGATTGGTGGAACCTCGTCCGAGATTTCGTACACAAAAACGGTCGATTCTCGGAAGATCTCGCATCCAACTGTGCGGCACATGTTGCACGTCCACCGCCCGACCATTGACGTCTGCCGCCCAGATAACGGTATGATCCCA
>JAGQQB010000823.1 GCA_020426425.1 Planctomycetaceae bacterium
ACATTCTCTCCCCCAACCAACAAGAATCGCGATAAACTCACAACCTCTCCGAATCGTGCCGAGTCCCTATGCCGTCACCATCGGCCAGAACAAGTTCGCCGATCAATCTGGACTCAACCCGACTCGGAGAGTCGGGCGACACTGGGTCGTACTGAACGGCAACTCGTACAGGGCCGATAGCCAACCGCCACACCGACGCTGGCAGCGTCGGGCACGAATGCCCACGCAGATTTTCTGATCCGCTGACCGTTCGTTATCGTTACCACAATCAGAGGGCAACAAGTTCGGGAGAGCGGCGATGGAAAACGAAGCGGTCTTTATCTCGGCGGTCACCGGCGAACTGGGTGGCGAGCGTAGCCATGTTGCCACCGATCTGCGGACGGCGGAGGTCACCGTTTATGACCAGGAGTATTTTCGCTCCAAAGGCGGACTGCTACTGCAACTGCTGGACGACTACATTCGCAAATGCGCGGCTGTCATCCATCTCGTGGGCGCCCGGGCCGGATTCGCTCCCAAACAGAATGAGGTTGACTTCATTC
>JAGQQB010000824.1 GCA_020426425.1 Planctomycetaceae bacterium
TGCCTCGAAACACAATCGCCCCGTACGGCTTCGCTCTCTCCTTCACCGGCATGCTCGCGGTGTTTGCGTTCGGGGCCTTGGGGAAGCCAGCGACGCTGGTGTCCACATGCTTTGCCGTCATCGCGGTTCTGTCGTTGCCGGGGCTGTTGTTGAGTCTTGTGGCGTTGTGGTGGCGACCGCGTCGGTTGGCGGGCTGGGGAGTAGCGTTGGGGCTGTTTGGTTCGCTGAACCTAGCGGCGATCGCGTTCTCCCTCCGTTGGTTCTGAACTGAACCCCGTGAAAGAGTCGTTGATCGCTCCGCGATCACACGCCGATGTGCAATGAAGCGCCGCCCGTTCCCAGAGCACCCCCATGCCACGCTTGGTGTACGGCGAGGTGCATTTTCCAATCATTGCGTATTTGACAGCTCGGCGTTTGATCGCGGAGCGATCAACGACTTTGGGGCGATCGTGTTCTCCCTGGGATGGTTCCTGTGATCTGGATCGATGCGGTAGACTGTCGCCGGCAGATTGTGTCACAGTTGCTTTTCGCCAAAC
>JAGQQB010000825.1 GCA_020426425.1 Planctomycetaceae bacterium
TCGGCCGCAATCGCTGTGAAATAGCTGCCCGCCCGACTCCGTAGATTGACCGCTTTGCCGACGTAGATGACGCGACCTTGCGCGTCCTTCATCAGGTACACACCGGGAGAAGTCGGAAACTTCCGCACCTTCTCTCGGGGCGTCAACGGTTCCGGCGTCGGTTCCTGTTCAGCAGTGGGATCAGCGGTCGACATGCGAGCATTGTATTCGTCGTCGCACGACTGGCGAGAGACAATTTGCCGTTGAACGTTGAGGGACGCTGCGCGTCCGTTGAGCGTTGAACGTTTAAGGCCTGCGGCGTCGTTGAGGCGTTGAGTGATCGCTCACGCGACAGCCGACAGCCAACGGCCAACCGCCTACATCACCGGCAGGCCGCAGCCTTGCAGCAGCGTGCGTTGCACCGTCAGGTCGTGCTCGTACGTGTAGTCACACTCCTTTTCGCCCCGAATTACCTGTGCCATGTCGGCGGCGTCGCCGACGTAGCGGGAATAACGGGGGAAGGTGATCTCCTGCACGCCGCGCTTGTACTCGCCGTG
>JAGQQB010000826.1 GCA_020426425.1 Planctomycetaceae bacterium
TGGTGCCGTCCTGCAGGTTGCGGATGCTTTGGCCATGTCCACAAGAGTCCTGCTGCGAGCGACTCGCAGAGCTTCCACCAGTACTTCATCTCCGTTCACGACTCCGTCACGATCGTTGACTTCAACATCCGGTGTCACGCCTTCACCTGCCATCCTGCGGCCGTTGGGTGAGTAGAACAGGGCTGTCGTCAGTCGCAGGTCACCACCAATCGCATTCAGCGGGAAGTGAGTTTGCACCGAGCCTTTGCCATAGCTGCGAGTTCCGACCACAACACCTCGTCCGTTTTCCTGAATCGCGGCCGCGAAGATTTCACTCGCCGAGGCACTGTCGCCGTCAACAAGGACCACCAACGGCACGCTCCATGTTCGGTTGTAGGTTGCCCGTTCCACCATGTTGTCTTCTGTCAGTCGTCCTTTGGTTGTTACAATCGTGCCACAAGCCAGAAAGCGGTCACTGATTTCCACACAAGTTGTCAGCAGGCCGACGGGATACCCACGCAGGTCGAGCACCAGAGATTTCATGCCTTTGCTGTAG
>JAGQQB010000827.1 GCA_020426425.1 Planctomycetaceae bacterium
TGGTCTTTCCCATCTGCTTGAGTGCCCGGAGAATCTCCATCAGTTCAATGCGCGCCCGGGGATCGAGGCCGGATGCCGGCTCATCGAGAAGCAAGAGATCCGGGTCGTTGACCAAGACACGTGCAAGTGACACACGTTGTTGCAATCCGCGGGAAAGACCTTGAATGAGGTCATCCCGGCGACGTTCCATGTCTGTCAGGGCGAGCACGTCAGCAACAATGCGGTCCCTCTGTTGTTGTGAGAATCCGTAGGCGGCCCCGAAGAAGTCGAGATATTCATACACGGTCATCTGCCGGTACAGGCTGAAGTGATCCGGCATGAAACCAAGTCGCCTTCGGACTGCAGGCATATCCTCACGCACGTCATGACCGAACACGGTGATCCGCCCCAGTTGCGGTCGCAGCAGCGTGCAGATGAGTTTGAGAGTGGTCGTCTTACCTGCCCCGTTCGGCCCCACAAACCCATGTAGCGACCCCGGCCACACCTGGAACGTCACCCGCTCCAGCGCCCGATGCTCCTTGAAGGAGAACGTGA
>JAGQQB010000828.1 GCA_020426425.1 Planctomycetaceae bacterium
CCCCTACACGTATGGCAATAGTGCGCCCGTCGAATCGAGCTATCCCGGTTACAGCGCGCCTGTCGTCTCGCAGCCATCTGTCGCCCACTCCGATCCCGCTCCAGTCATCGGCAGCACTGGCTGTTCCGACTGTGGCCAGTCATCGGTTGTGAATTCTGGCTGCGGCGGCTGTGGAGCCGTGGGTGCGGCACCATGTGCCTCGGCAGGCTGCGGTGACTGCGGCAGTGGTGTTGCCGAAAACTGCGGAACAGTTTCCAACTGCGGCGGCAGCTGTGGGGTCGCCCTCCAGTCTGGCAGCAACAGTTGCGGCGGCGGTATGCAATCCGGTTGCGATGGTGGCTGCGGTGCTGCGGGATTCGCCGATGCAGGATTCGCTGGCCCCTATGCTCCGGCACCACTCAGCCCGATTACGGCTGATGGCTATGTCCGCAATGCTGGTGCGTCACTCGCCGTCCCTCCTCCACTGGGGCTGATCCAGCCGCAGGCGACAACCAGTGGACTGCATCAGCGGTATCCGTACTACAGCTACC
>JAGQQB010000082.1 GCA_020426425.1 Planctomycetaceae bacterium
ATCCCGTGCAGAGTAAAAATAGCAACAACAGTGATCGTCGTTGGTTGGGCATGTCTTAACCATCGACGATCGGGGAGCAAATTTCAATCATCGCGTGGCCAGGTACGGGATGCCGGGTGCATCTGAGTGAATGGTGGTCAACTCACGCGAGTTGGAAGTGGGGTGATCAGAAGGACTCCGCCGACGCTGGCAGCATTGGGGACGACCACTGTCTGTCACATGCACCTTGGGTTGCCGAGCGGCGATCTGATGTCGGACGGGAGCGGTGCTGATTGTGGGGGCGGCGTTGGCTGTGATGGGAATTCTCAGTCAAACAGGCTGGCGATCTATCCCAGCGCAATAATGCCCAACCGTGCCAGTTCCCGCAGGACTGCGATGAACTCGATGTGTGAAAGTTGCGACAGTGTCCAGCGCAGATTGCGAACACGCTGTGGCATCTCTCGGAGTTGGTTGAGCAGTGGCATCAGGTCATCTTCAATCACCGCTCCCTGGATGGATCGAGCGACTTGATAGAATAGGATGCGGGCTGGTACCGGGGTGAGTTCATCGACAAATGTATGCGTGTCCAGTGACGCCCAGACATGGGCCGGATTGAGATGTACGAAGATGCATCCATTGCGAGGGAGTTCGTCGGCGAGCCGTGCATTGTTCGACAGCAACTCCTGAAACCGGACATGCGCCAGTTGCTGCTTCATCGCCACGAACTCGATTGTGAATCGCGATTGCTGACAGATGATCGTGTCCCGTTGTGCATCGCTGAGGTTGGGGCGTCGCGCGAGCCAGTCAAGGAATTCTTCGGCGTCCTCGGTCATGGAACGACGGTATGGTTTCACTGCGCTGACATAGTTGTCGATCTCAGCGGTGATGTCCGGAAAGGACTGCATGAGCAAGTCACACGACGTCAGGAGATCCCGAGTACGATCGTTACCAACGGGCACGGTGACTTCACGAATGTGGAATGTGGCGGTGGGAACCGATCGAGGCGAGAGCGTGAACGAGCGAATCGTGTGAGCGATCTTTTGGCCGAAGCTGGCGAGCGTGAGTGACATGACAGCAGGACGCGTTAAATGACTGGGGAGACTGAAAGGCTGTCGAGCGGGGCCCGGGACGGGTCGGAACACGAGCGCACCGCTCGACAGCAAAGCTTCTTGGACTCCCTGTCCCTCGATTCGATCACGCTGTGGTGGCGATGACCGGTCGCCATCAAACTCTGGCGGGTATGCATTCAAAAAATGCAACCAGTATGCCGGTTCTGCAGTCTGTGTGGCTGATGGTCGTAACCTGTTGCACGGACGGTTGTTCACAAACAGAAGCACAGGCCGGTTCACGCCACGACGTGTCGCAGATGCGCACGAATCGTCGTCAGGCTGATGGCAATTGGCATTGAGCAGTGAGTTGTGCGCAGTGAGCTGTGAGCAGTGCGCCGAACGGTATCTGTGAACACTTAGGTGGCTAGGATTTCCCCGACCTGACAACGAACGTGCGCGGCGATCAGCTGAGGATCAAAAATCTTTACGGATTGTTGACGCGGCAATTGCCAAACCGCCGTGACCACGCGCATACTATCGGCGTCGATGCCAACATCGTTGGTTGCAGCCGCTCGGTCGACGCTCCTCACAATTCTTGAACACCATTTCGGGAGTTTCCACACATGCTTCATCCTTCCTGTCCAGCGTGCGGTGAATCGGGTGGGGTTTCCCGCCGGGATTTTGTGAAGACTGCGGCAGTCGGACTGTCGGCAGCAACACTCGCTTCGGGAGGTTCGGTATTCGGGGAGGAGGCGGCCCCTCAGCCGGAACAATTGGTCAAGAAGCTGTACGAATCTCTGACCGATGAGCAGCGGCCGAAAGTCTGCTTCGGCTGGGAGCATGAAGATGATCGGGGTCTGCTGCGGACGCATGTCTCCAACAACTGGAGTATCACCGACCGGCAGAAGCTGAACGTGGGCGGCAATTTCTATACGAAGGACCAGCAGGAGATCATCGAGGCGATCTTCTTCGGGTTGTACAACCCCGAGTGGCATGACCGCATCCGCAAGCAGTTGATGGACGACGCCGGTGGCTATGGTCGCCAGCAGACGATCGCCATCTTTGGTCAGCCGGGCGGGGAGCGGTTCGAGTTTGTGATGACCGGGCGGCACCTCACCATCCGCTGCGATGGCAACAGTTCCGAGCATGTCGCTTTTGGCGGACCGATTTTCTACGGGCACGCGTCGAAAGGCTCGCCAAACGCATTCAATGAACTGCCGGATCATCCCGGCAACGTGTTCTGGCATCAGGCGGTGAAAGCGAACAATTTGCTGGCCATGCTTGATGGCAAGCAACGGAAGCAGGCCATTCTGCCCACCTCGCCCAGTGAGGATGAGGTGGCATTCCAGGGACCGAACGGACAGTTCCCTGGGGTTCCGATCGCTGAACTCTCGGCTGATCAGAAGGAGCATGCTCAGGCAGTGTTGCAGACACTGATCGAGCCGTACCGAGTGTCTGACAAGGATGAAGTCATGGCATGTCTCAAAGCTCAAGGAGGGTTGGATCGATGCTCGTTGTCGTTCTACGAAAGCGACGATTTGGGGAAGGATGGAGTCTACGACACTTGGCGACTGGAAGGGCCTTCCTTCGTCTGGCACTTCCGGGGAGATCCCCATGTTCACGTCTGGGTGAATGTGGCTGATGATCCTGCGGTGAAGCTGAACGCCCAGGGGTAAGCGTCGGACCGGGGGAGTTTTTTCTCCCGCACCACGTCGCGACTGCCTGCGGTTGCGCATCCAAGTTGACTTGGATGCGGTTGCGCTTCGTTCTTTGTGCCAATGATTTCTTGCGGTGCCCCAATCTGGGCATCGTGCATTGATTGAGGAGTGACTGTGTCGTTTTCCAGGTCGTTTCCCGTATCGCTTTACGATGCGATCCAACGCCAGCCAGCCGTCCAGAAAAGCCTCGATTTTGGCAATCGAATCTCTATTAACCAACTGACCACACTGCGGACCTCGCTGGAAGAGGACTTGCAGTATTATGCGGCGCTCGATGTCCCCGCGATTGGCGTGAGCTGTCGCAAACTGTCCGGGCATGCTCAACTTAGAATCAGTCGACTGTTCCAGCAATCGCAACTGCAGGTGTCGAGCTTGGGGTGGATTGGCTCGTTCCTGGGGTTCAATGGTCACACGCGGGCCGAGACGATGCGCGAAGCCCGCAAGGCGATCCGACTAGCCCCACGAATCGGTGCCTCGACAATCACTGTGCTTGCCGGTCCTCAGGCCGGGCACATCGATTCACATGCCCGCCGACTCGTGGCTGACTCGCTGCGGGAGTTGATTCCATTCGCCCACAGTAGTCAGGTGACGCTCGCTTTGATGCCGACGCATCCGCGCTTCTCACGCGACTGGTCGTTCCTGACGCAGTTAGACGACGTGCTGAGCATTATTGCCGATGTCGATCATCCTCGCGTTCGACTGGGACTCTCGACATACCATTCCTGGCACGAAGATCGCGCGCTGGACCGGTTTCACGCTGTTGCCGCGAACACTGCGCTGGTGCAAGTCGCGGATTGGTCGCGCAACACGCGGTGCGATAACGATCGGGCCATGCCTGGCGACGGGATCCTGCCACTCAAGGAGATGGTTGCAGCCCTGGAGTCGGGCGGCTATCGCGGCTGGTACGAACTCGACGTGTGGTCACGTCGCCTGTGGAATCAGGAACCCGAAGAGGTGTTGCGGCGTGGGAAAGACGCGATGTTGGCACTGGAGCCGGGCGGCGCATAGGTTGAAAATCCGAGGCTCCAAATCCGAAACAAGTCGGAATCACGGAATTCAAGAAGCGGGCTGACTCTGCATCTCGACGTGTGATCGATCCGACGTCCGTTGGTTATCCGTTGTCGATCACGCGTTTCCGATTTCCGAATTAGGATTCGTTTCGGACTTCGAGCCTCGGACTTCGAATTTGTCCCAATCATCGCACCAGCCGCGCGGCAGGTCAGTCGGGGACTCCAGCGGGGCGTTTCTGGAAGTACCACCACTCGACCATGAGCAGGCAAAGAGCAGCAACGGCGAGGGCGCGCCAGAGCAGTTGATCGGTCGTGGGGCGTTCGCCGGTGGCTTCGATGGCCATTTCGTTGAACTGAATCTTGTCGACGCTCTTGAGTGATGTCTCCGACGAGTTCAGCAGGGCCAGTCCGACCTGATCGATCAGTTCGCCCGCTTCGCGCACCTCGTATTCACCAACGAGTGGGGCGGAGATTCCCAGGAGAATTCCCTCCTCGTCGGACTCGCGTTCTTCGTGGTGTCCATCTGGCTTGGTGATGCGGAAGGTCTGCGACTTGGTCACCTGCAGCGCCGGGAGAATGCCGGTGGTGGGCGAGCGTGTTTCGGCGAGCGATGCCTGCTGCATCGTTTCGTTGACCAGGTTCGAGACCATCACGGGGAAGCCGATGCGATAGGGAAGCGTCGAGCGGTCGGGGTCAAACAGCAGATGATAGGTCGTCTTGAGGCCTTCACTGCGGCGAATCGCCAATGGGCCATTGTTGGCATGCGCGAGGATTTCGTAGCCGGCTGCTTCGACATCGGCGTCGGTGATCCCTTCGCGTTTCTCGGCAACGTTGCTGATGAGCACTTCCTTGAGCTGCACATGCTGAAACAGGTTCGCGTCCCGTTTCCAGTCGACGATGGTTGCTTCGCCATCGCGCAGTTCCAACTCGGAGGTCAGATCTTCCGGGACCGCGTTCACGAACAGATAGGCAGTGGCTGGCCGCAGTCGATCTTGCAGGTCATCGGAGATGACCAGGTCGTAGTTCCCTCGTTTGCTTGCTCCGTCGGCATCGGGCTCCAGGTGAATACCCGGCGTCGATTGCAACGCATGCCGGAACGTGGCCAGGTCGGCAGGGCAATACACATCCAGGTCGCGTCCTTCAAGCAGCGTAAGCCATGCGCGATTGTCGCAGGCGAGTGAGTCGTGTTCTTGCGGCTGCAACTCCACTTCCAACTGGTGGGCTTCATTTGTCCCGACAGTGAAAACCAGTCGCTGTGATTCCCCCGGTTCCAGGACGATCGTTTCCTGCGAAACGACGGCCCCATTGCTGCGCAGGATCACCTTACCGGAGGTTGCTCCATGTTCGCTCCCTTCCACGCGAACGAACACATCCCAACGCTCGGTGGTGGATCGGCGTGCGTTGAACGCTGTGATTCCCATGTTCGCGCCGGCAGATTCCATCTGGAAGAAGTCCACCGGGAATGACAGGTCAAAGTCGACAGCGGCGACTTCTTTGCCAGTGCTCGGATTCACTTTGGTCGGCAGATTCCCATCGGAATACAACCGGACTGATTCAATCTGCGGAGCACTGCGGGTGAGTGCCTGGGCCAGTCGCAGGCCATCGTCGAGGCGGCTGGGGACGTCCGAGACCTGGAGGTCGGCGAGCGCAGTGCGGAGCAGAACCTTGTTGTCGGTAAAGTCCGTAATTCGTCTGGCGGAAGCGCCGACTTCGATGAGTGTGAGCTGCTGCCCCGGCTGTAGACCATCGATGATCTTGCTCACCTCCTCCTTCACCAGATCGAGTCGCGATTGACCATTGGTGTCTTTCGCGCCCATGCTCGCGGAACAATCGATCAGGATGGGAAGCTTCGATGCGTTCGCCTCAGTCCCAGGATAGAACGGCTGCATCGCCGAGAGCACGAGCAGGCTGAGCACGAGAATTTGTAGCAACAGCAGGATATTGCGTTTGAACTTCTGAAAGGGCGAGTTCACACGCTGGTCGTTGATCACTTGCTGCCACAACGCCAGCGACGGAATCGCGACTCGGGTCCGCCGCAGCTTGAGGAAGTAGACAATGATCAGCGGCACAAGCAGTGCGAACAGGGCGGCATGCAGCGGTGAGAAGAACTGAGGCATGGCTTGGGCAATCTGCTGGGCAATCGTGACAGGGTTTGTCCGGCGGAACGAGTCAGGAGTTAACGCACCCAGCCGCGGCGGAGCAGGGTGTCGAAGACGACTTCCTTGATCGACATCGCACTCGACAGCGCAACGAAGCGACCATTCCGTTTGCGGGCTTCGGTTTCCAGGTGTCGTTCCAGTCCGAGTCGATGCTCGTGATAGATTCCCAGCAGTTCACCGACCGACGAGACATCGAGTGTCATTTCGTTTTCGGAATCGACGAACCGTAGGTCGCCGGTCATGTCCGGATCGATCTCGGCAGGGCTGAGGATTTGCATCGCATACAGCTCGAGGCCGGCTCCGTGCAGCAGATTGAACGCGCGCGGGATCGGCCCCAGGGTGAGGAAGTCGGACAGGACGACCGCGATCCCGCGTCCACGATGGTGCTGCAGCACCGCTTCGATCGCTGTTTCAATCGGAAATTCGCCGCCCGGTTGAATCCCTTCCAGGAAGCGGAAGAACTTCTTCAGGCTTGCCCGCCCGCTGCAGGGACGCAGTTGGACTGGACCATCTTGCTTTGCTCCGCAGGAGTAAACGCTAACCTTCTCGACGCTCATCAGTCCCATCACGCCCAGGCAGCCGGCGATCTGGCGAGCCAATTCGAACTTGCCGTCGAAGTCCATCGAGGTCGACGCATCGAGCAGGACGACGACCTGCATCTCTTCTTCGTGCGCGAAGAGTTTTAGGTACGGTTCGTTGAGGCGGGCGAAGATGTTCCAGTCGACGTAGCGAATGTCGTCCCCGGCGACGTAGTCCCGGTAGTCGCGAAACTCGATGCTCGTTCCGCCTTTGCCGGAAAGATGCTCTCCGCGCATGCGGTTGGTTTGCCGCTTGAGGGGATTCAGTCGCATGCGTTCCGCGCGGGCCAGCACATCATTGCTCAGCAGCGGGGTGAACTGGGTGGCGGCAACCGACATGAGGCAACGTTCCGTGTGGTTCGAAGGAGGGTAGAGTGCGGAGAATCAAACTGCACTGCGGACATTCTGCGGACTTATACGTGGAATGTCTATTCCGCGCTGGCGCGAATGGATCAGGAGGCTGTCGGCTATCGGCAATCAGCTTTCGGCTCGACCGTGACGGAGTGCTCGTCTAAGTGAACAATCCCTGCCGAAAGCTGACAGCCGATCGCCTCCCACGCTCGGTTGCCTGCGAACGCACCGCTGGTCAACATGTGGGCAGTTGATCCAACTCAGCAACACAACATCAGGCGAGACGTGGCATGTCACTGCAAGGAAAGACGGCACTCATTATTGGCGGCGGAACCGGGATTGGTTCTGGGATTGCGCATGGCATGGCGGCGGCAGGGTGTCGCGTGGTCATCGCCGGACGGCGGCTCGATAAGCTGGAGTCTGTCGCTGCTGGATTTGCTGGCGAGCCGGCCATCATGTGTCGTGCGAGCGATGTGGCTGATCGCCAACAGGTGCAGGCACTGGTTGAGTGGGCGACCGAGCAACTTGGCCAGATTGACATCATGATCAATTGTGCTGGCGTGAATGTTCCCAAACGCAAGATGGAGGAGCTTGATCCTGCCGACTGGGACAAGCTGATCCAGATCAACGCGACGGGGGCCTACAACGCGATGCGGGCGGTGTTGCCCCAGATGCGGGAGCGGAAGGACGGGTTGATTATCAACGTCTCCTCCATTGCTGGCGTTCGCGCTAGTCTGCTTGGCGGTGTGGCCTACAGTGCGTCGAAATTCGCCATGACCGCCCTGGGAACCTGCGTCGGCTTGGAGGAACGCAACAACGGCATTCGAGTGACAAATGTCTATCCTGGAGAAGTCGAAACTCCCATCCTTGATGCTCGGCCAGTTCCCGTGAGTGCAGAGCATCGCGCCCGCATCTTGCAGCCGGAGGACATCGCGTCGTTGGTGGTGACGATCGCCGAACTCCCACCAAGGGCACATGTGCCGGACATTGTGATCAAGCCAACCACGCAAGAGTTCTGCTGAGGACAGAGTTTCCGAGCGCTGGCCGTCGACAGCCATTTCTACCGGTTACGCGAGAAATGCTGGGAAATGCTTGTTTGGATGAATTGCGAGTTCTGGAAAATTGCCTACAGTTCGCCTCTTGGCGTAAGGCTTTTTCCGCCAAGAGCTTGAGGGGGGATTGTGCCCTTCGAGTGTGGATTCCCAACCGGCAGGAAAATGCAGTTCCGGTGACTTGCGAATTTTCCCTCTCCCTTTTTACAATCCGCGACTTGATTTTCTGACGCCCCAGATGTTGACGTCCGTACACGGATGGCGGTTGTGGGGGCGTTGATGATGAGTTGGAACCTTAGCTGAGTGTGTGGTCATGAAAGTTCGCTCGAGCGTCAAGCCGATCTGCGAGCACTGTAAGCAAGTCCGTCGCAAGGGACGCATTTACATAATTTGCTCGGCCAATCCACGGCATAAGCAGCGTCAGGGCTAGTCGCCCGCGCACTCGGATACCCTTTGTTTTCACCGGGTTCGTTCGCGGACCCTCTCGATTCGGTTCCTCGTTGAACCGACTGACACTCCCAGGAGAACGTCAATGCCCCGTGTTTTGGGTGTGGACATCCCGAACGACAAGCCAACCTACATCTCCCTGCAGTACCTGCATGGGTTGGGACAGGTTAAGGCGATTCAAGTCTGCCATACGTTGGGGTTGGATCCTCAACGCCGTGCCCGTGAACTGTCGGACGACGACATTCAGCGGATCAACAGCACGCTGGACAGCCAGTATACAGTGGAAGGCCAGCTGCGTCGGCAGACGGCTGAGCACATTGGGCGGCTGAAAAGCATCCAGTGTTACCGCGGAATCCGGCATCGTCGCGGCTTGCCGGTTCGTGGCCAGAATACACAAACCAATGCCCGTACCCGCAAGGGGGTCCGTCGGACCGTTGCTGGTAAGAAGGGTGTGAAAGACATGCGTCACTAAGCGGCTGGGCGCGGTGGGAGGCTGTGGCCTCGTGTCGTGTGCTGACTGTCAGTGACCAGTGGTCCAAAGTTTCGAACTCAAGGTTTCTCAAGGAGAGACGCGTGGCCAAGGCCAAGCAAGCGAAGAAGCGAATCCGCCGTAACGTGAATCGGGCGATCGCGCACATCAAGGCGACCTTCAACAACACCCTCGTCACCATCACGGATACGAATGGGGACGTGTTGTGCTGGGCGTCGGCCGGAACGGTCGGCTTCAAGGGATCCCGCAAGAGCACTCCGTTTGCCGCTCAGCGTGCAGCGGAAACGTGTGCCGACCGGGCTCGGAAGTGCGGCGTGCGTGAGATGGATGTGCGCGTTAAAGGCCCTGGTTCGGGTCGTGAAAGCGCGATCACTGGTCTGCAGGGGGGCGGGATTTCGATCAAACTGATCGAAGATGTGACGCCGCTGCCACACAACGGCTGCCGTCCACGCAAGCGTCGTCGCGTTTGAAATCGTGACCTGTTCGATTTCGCCAGACCCTGGTCCCGGTGTGGATCGGTCTGGCGAATCTGTGATTTGAATTCCTGAGTCTTTGGTGACCACGAAGGTTGCCCATCGTCGCCTCCCAGGGGAAGGCGGCGTGCCAAACTGTCCAGTTGAGGGGGAGTGCAAGGTGCGTATCCGTTGGAGGAATCTGGAACTTCCCAGTCGAGTCAATCTCGACCGGTCGACTGCCACTGACACGTACGGAATGTTCGTGGCCGAGCCATTTGAACGCGGGTTCGGTCATACGCTGGCGAACAGCCTGCGTCGCATTCTGTTGTCCAGTCTCGAAGGGGCTGCGGTCACCCGAGTGAAATTGATCGGGGTTCAACATGAGTTCTCAACGATCCCCGGGGTCGTGGAAGATGTGACCAATATTTGCCTGAACCTGAAGTCGCTGGTCGTGAAAAACCATGCCGCGACGACGAAGACGTTGCGAATCGAACGTCACAACCGGGGCGTTGTCACCGGGGCCGATGTGATCACCGACGATCAGGTCGAAGTGATCAACAAGGACCTGATCATCGCCACGATGACGGACGATGTTCCGCTGAGCATTGAATTGACGGTCGAAAACGGTCGTGGCTATCGCCCGGCGGTCGAGACTCACGAGAAGGACCCCGAACTGGGCGTGATTCCGCTGGACGCCGCCTTTTCGCCGGTCACTCGTGTTCGTTACCGCGTGGAAGATACCCGCGTCGGTCAGCGCACGAACTACGACAAGCTGACGCTGGAAATCTGGACGGACGGGACGATTCACCCAGAGATGGCGATCGTCGAAGCCTCGAAGATCATGCGGAAGCACCTGAATCCGTTCATCAACTACCAGGAACCTGGTCCGGAACTTCCACCTGAAGCCGGTCTCAAGGGGATGCTGGAAGCGACCGGCTACTCGCCGATCGACCTCGAACTGGAAGAAAAGCTCAACCAGAGTCTGGCCGAACTCAACCTCTCCGTCCGGGCGACGAACTGCCTGGAATCGGAAGGGATCAACTCGGTCCGCGACCTGGTGGTTCGCACGGAAGACCAACTGCTGCAGGTCCGCAACTTCGGAGAGACGACACTCGTCGAAGTGCGTGATTCGCTGGGCAGCATGGGGTTGCGACTGGGGATGCGGTTGCCATCACGGTCGGCGCGCTAGGTGATCTTGGGGAGGTATGTCTTGCCTCTCCTTGGGTCGCCAGCCATTTGTTTCATCAAGGAATGCCCGGTAAGTCTCGGGCCAAAGTGAGTAGTGAATCATGCGTCACCGTGTCCGAGGTCGTAAACTGGGCCGGAACAGCAGCCATCGCAAGGCGATGTTCCGGAATATGGCCGCCAGTCTGATCAAGACCGCGAAGGTCTCCGAAGAACCGCAGGCGGGCGATGCCAAAGTCGCTGGCCGGATCGTCACCACCGTTCCCAAGGCCAAGGAGCTGCGCCCCTTTGTTGAGAAGTTGATCACGCTCGCCAAGAAGGCAATTCCGCACGAGCAGGCGGCTCAGGAATTCGCGACCACCGCCGAGCGGCAGTCGGAAGAATGGAAGAAGTGGCGGACGTCTGAGCAGTGGCAAAAGTGGTCGCAGGCGATCGCTCCCGCTGTGGACTACCGTCGTCGCGCCTTCGCCGCGCTGCGGGACAAAGATGCGGTCGCAATCCTGTTCGCCGAACTTGGTCCTCGGTTTGCTGACCGCCAAGGGGGCTACACGCGGATCGTGCGATTGGCGCAGCGGCGTCTGGGTGATGCCGGTGAGCAGGCACTGATCGAGTTCGTCGGTGAACGGGATCGTGCGAAGCGCGGCGCCGCCCGGACTGCTCCGGCTGTCGTGGCCGATGCGCCTGCGGTTGCAACCGCGGGTCCTGCTGCGGCCGAATCGGCCACAACCGAAGCTGCCGCCGAAGAATAATCTTTACA
>JAGQQB010000829.1 GCA_020426425.1 Planctomycetaceae bacterium
GAAAGGGAACCTGAATTGACGTTGTCCACCGGAAAACGGTGGCGGGGGCGCCCCGCGTCAGCGGAAGCCCCCGGTGCCGTGGTCTGATGTGATCATGACAGTCCTTCGAATGCGAAAGGGTGGTTGGGCTGCGCTGCGGACAAATGCTCAGCCAACAAAGGCCTCCTAAAACTCATCCGAGTTCGGTGAAAGCGTGTAACGTCTCGCAAAGAACTCTGGGTGTAGTACGCGATTTCGGGTTTATTGGGATTGCCAGTATTTTTCCCAGTGGTGGGTGTACATGATGCTGCACAGGCCGGCCATGCGGTTGACGCGTGTCACGCGCAGGGTGGCCCGACCGCTCGTTCAGAGCGGTTGGGTCGCGTAGCGACAAGATGTGCTACCATTCGCGTTGCAAATCCATGACCGTCCTCAACTGCAATTCGGCTGCACTTCATGGTCAAGCGACGGGTGTACGACACGCAAAAGCACATCCACTTCGTCACCTTTTCATACGATCGGCGGCGGAAGCATTCGCAGCATGAGCAGGC
>JAGQQB010000830.1 GCA_020426425.1 Planctomycetaceae bacterium
TGGAAGCGGAACGGCTGGAAACGCAAAGAAGGTGGCCGTCTCAAACCGGTCAAGAACCTCGAACTCTGGCAAACCCTCGACGAACTGCTCGCTAAACACGATGTCACCTTCACGCTGGTGAAGGGTCACAGCGGGCATCCCGAGAATGAGCGCTGCGACGAGCTGGCAGTCGCGGCGGTGCAGCAGTTTAAGTAGCTGAGTCAGCTACCGCCGCTTCTCAACCATCTCAACCCCAGCAAGTCGCGGTCCCAATCGCGCGTTGGATCGCGGAGCGATCCACGACTATGGTCAGTACCCCAGGCCATTCTTGCGAATGTGGACCCACGGACGCTGCGACTCCAGTTCCGCTCCGGCATTGGCTGCTGTCAACTGCACCAGGTAAATCATGTGATCCCCCGCCTCCAGCGATCCGGCAATCGTCCCCTCCATCCAGCCGAGCGCGTCGGACAACACCGGCAGTCCCTGCGGAGTGCGGTCGATGTGCAGTCCATCAAACGCTGATTCGTCCGGGCCGAAGCCTTTGCCGAAG
>JAGQQB010000831.1 GCA_020426425.1 Planctomycetaceae bacterium
GGTTACTGCATCGGTCATACCTACAAAGTCTGGAGCCCCGGCACGCCTCGTGATCAACCCCATGGCGGTGACCGCACAGCCTTTGTCTCCCAAGGAAGAAGGTTTAACGCGTTTTCACAGAACGTGGATCAAGCAAAAGACCCGCCAGGTCGGGAAGAAGTACGCTTGCAATTGCAACAGGAGGTGCGCGGCAATTTTTCTGATTTTTTAAGTTCCGTTGAGGAGGATCAACCTTTTTGCTACTGGTTCGGCCCCACGAACTGTCATCGCAAATGGATCCAAGGCTCGGGAAAGAAACATTGGGGAATGGACCCGAATGCATTGGAAGGAAAGCTGCCGAAGTACTTGCCCGATGTGGATGTGGTACGCGAAGATTTTTGCGATTATCTCGGAGAAGTTCAAGCCTTTGATCTGGGATTGGGCGTACTACTCGACGAACTTGAAAAACGTGGTCTAAGCGAAAACACTTTGGTTGTTGTCAGTGGGGACCATGGAATTCCTGGAATACCCAGAGGGAAATGCAATC
>JAGQQB010000832.1 GCA_020426425.1 Planctomycetaceae bacterium
GACAAGGCGCGCACAACAGGAATTGCGTTAGCGGTGATCACTCGTATTCTGCTGCTTCTGGCGATTACCTGGATCATGCAGTTAACCCAGCCACTCTTCACGATCTGGGGTAACGACATCAGCGGACGTGATCTCATCCTGTTGGTCGGTGGTCTGTTCCTAATCGGCAAGAGCACCTATGAGATCCATGAGAAGCTCGAATCGATGGAGCACTCACGAACGACAAAGGTTGCTGCCAGTTTCACATCGGTAATCATACAGATCATTCTGGTTGATATTGTATTCTCGCTTGATTCCGTGATCACCGCAGTCGGTATTTCCGGACATCTGGCAGTGATGATTCCAGCGGTAATCATTGCGGCAGGCGTGATGCTCTTTGCTGCGGGTGGCATCAGTGCCTTTGTTGAAAAACATCCCACGATGAAGATTCTGGCGCTGGCGTTTTTGATTCTGATTGGTGTCATGCTTGTGATTGAGGGCTGGAATCCAGAACTTGCACACGAGCTGCATCTGAAGAATTATGCCT
>JAGQQB010000833.1 GCA_020426425.1 Planctomycetaceae bacterium
TCAGCAGAATGGTTGGAACATTAAACGGGTGATAAAAAATCTGCTGATGACGCGTGCGTACCGGCAATCTTCGGTCGCCTCGCCAGAACTACTGAAACAGGATCCCGAGAACAGACTATATGCACGTCAGTCTCGCTGGAGATTGGATGCCGAGATGATCCGTGATAATGCATTGGCGACATCGGGGCTCCTCGTTAAAACAATCGGCGGAGAAAGTGTCAAACCGTATCAACCGGCGGGTTACTGGCAGCACCTGAATTTCCCCACACGAACGTGGGAACATGATAAAAATGAGAATCAGTACAGAAGAGGGCTTTACGTTTTCTGGCAACGTACGTTTCTACACCCTAGCCTCCTTGCTTTTGATGCACCCTCACGAGAGGAATGCACGGCGGAGAGGCCAATTTCCAATACCCCCAAAGCCGCGCTGACTTTGCTCAACGATCCGAGTTATGTGGAGGCGGCGCGGTATTTTGCCATTCGTTCCCTGGAACAGGATGGCTCCCTTCCTTCAGCTAACCGT
>JAGQQB010000834.1 GCA_020426425.1 Planctomycetaceae bacterium
TTGTTCACTGAGCGCACCCTGTGGAAGGCTGCCCGCAGGCTCCTGAGCCTGAGCAGCTGCAGTTGAGATCATTGCGGCTGACAGGGTGAAGGCGATTAACGTTTTCATGACAGATCCTCCGTTCGCGTTCAGCGAGATTCAAAGGAATCATGACTCGTTCCAGGATCTGGTGCTATGTCGTTTTGGGAGTCTGCAACAGTCCTTCAGCCAATCAATAGCCGATGAGGGGGTTTATCGGCAGGAAACGCCGGACCGCCGTGCGATCAATCGGCGAAAAGTGCTTTCAGACAGATCTGCGACCAGGTTTCGAACTGATCAAGTTGATCAAGCAGCAGCTCCGGAGAATTGAAGCCCGCCTGAATCATCGATTTTTCCCGAGGAGTCAGCTGCGGGGAACTGAGTTCAAACAGATGAACGATTCCCAGATGCACTTGCCCCACCGGTGATTCGTCGTCATTGATCAGTCCCACACACCGTTCCGTCCATGTCGCCTGCAGATCGACTTCTTCTTCGATTTCCCT
>JAGQQB010000835.1 GCA_020426425.1 Planctomycetaceae bacterium
GTTGGCAAAAAGACAGCGGAGGAACCGCTCGGGCGTTCCAGTCCGACCAACTGGCGATGGAAGAGAAATTCATCCAAGAGTTTGGCTACCCCTCCTTTGAAAAACTGGCCAACTGGCGACTCTACAACCAAACCGGTGGCGGGTTGATGTCCGAATTGGGAAGTCACCAGCTCGATGCCGCGAGCATCTTCCTGGGCAAAGTGCATCCGTTGTCGGTGACCGGTTTCGGCGGGAAAAACTTCTACGGAGTGAGCTGGGGTAAAGACGAGAACGGCAACCCCACCGGCGGAGTGGGTCCCAAAGACAAATGGACCGACCAACGCGAAATCGATGACCAGGTTTTTGTGATCTTCGAGTTCCCCGGCAAGAATCACGACAAAAACCCGGAAGATATTGTGATCGTGACTTACTCCTCGATCAGCACCAACAGCTTCGAGCCCTACGGTGAATTGGTCTACGGCAGTCGGGGCACGTTGATCATGAAACAAGAACTCGAATCCATGCTCTATCGAGAAGG
>JAGQQB010000836.1 GCA_020426425.1 Planctomycetaceae bacterium
TGTAGCGATTGTAGGGCCTCGTCGATGTGCTGCGCATCGGCCACGACGCGGCCGTCGCGTAGTGCGAGGATCCGTTTGGCATGGCGGGCCACTTCCTGATCGTGCGTCACCAGGATGACCGTGATCTCCTGTTCTTCGTTGAGCTTACGGAACAGGTCGATGACCTCGGCGCTGGTCTTGGAATCGAGATTGCCCGTCGGTTCGTCGGCGAGCAGGATTGACGGACGATTTACCAGCGCTCGGGCGATCGCGACGCGTTGCTGCTGCCCCCCCGATAGCTGGCTTGTGTGGTGATCCATGCGATCGGCAAGGCCAACCTGGGTCAGCAATTCGCGGGCACGATCGCGACGTTGTCGCGAGGTGATTCCCTTGGTGTATAGGAGGGGGAGTTCGACGTTCTCGACGGCCGGTGTACGACTCAGGAGATTGAAGTTCTGAAAGACGAACCCAATTCGCTGATTACGAATGTGGGCGCGTTCGTCGCGGGACATATCGACGATCTCTTCGCCGTC
>JAGQQB010000837.1 GCA_020426425.1 Planctomycetaceae bacterium
GGGATCGCACTGCGCCGTGGCGGCGATGATGGCGTCCACACGTACCGCATTCCCGGACTTGCCACCACGAACAAGGGGACGTTGATTGCCGTCTACGATGTCCGGCGACGCAATGGGGGCGATCTGCCTGGCGACATCGACGTAGGGATGTCGCGCTCGACGGACGGCGGTCGGACGTGGGAGGCGATGCAGGTGATCATGGACATGGGGCGTGACCCCAAGTGGGCGTACGACGGCATCGGCGATCCCGCCGTGCTGGTGGACGAGGTGACGGGGCGCATCTGGGTCGCGGCAGTATGGAGCCATGGTCGACGCGCGTGGCACGGATCGGGCAAGGGCATGACGCCGGAGCAGAGCGGGCAACTCATGCTGGTGCACAGCGACGACGACGGCAAAACCTGGTCGAAACCGCTGAACATCACCGGGCAGGTGAAGGACCCCGACTGGCACTATCTGCTGCAAGGTCCGGGCCGGGGCATTACCATGAAGGACGGGACGCTGGTCTTCGCCGC
>JAGQQB010000838.1 GCA_020426425.1 Planctomycetaceae bacterium
CGCGCCGTCGGATAGGTGTGCAATCGCACGCAAGGGCCCGTTGAACGTAGCGGCAACAATGTCTTCGCTTTGCGGTACGTATTGTGTTGAATCAGGCAATCGGCTACCGACAGGATCTCAGGTGTACTGCGGTAGTTCTCTTCCAAACGCAACACGCGCAAAGCTGGGTAGTCTCGTTCCAAATTCGTCACATTGTCGAGGTTCGCACCACGCCAGCCGTAGATCGACTGATCGGGATCGCCGGTAGCCGCCAGGTTTGGCTGAGCGACCGAAAGATGCCGCACAATCACTTACTGCGCCAAATTCGTGTCTTGATACTCGTCGACCATGATGTAGCGAAACCGCGCGTCAAGCGTCTGACGCAATTCGGGATGCGATCGTAATAGCGTGGCCACGTGCATCAGTATGTCGTCGAAGTCGACCGCACTATTGCGCAGCAGCAACTGTTGATAGACCGGATAGACTTGGGCGACTTGGTGATCGTTGCTGGAGAAAGCTTCGGATTGAAGGA
>JAGQQB010000083.1 GCA_020426425.1 Planctomycetaceae bacterium
CATGTTCTGGAATCGAGCTTCCAGCAGCGTCAGATACATTTCCTTCTCTTCTTCTCGCAGCTGCCGCAGAATCTCTTCCAGCTCGGCTTTCATCTTCTCCAGCTGGGCAATCGCCTGTTCCTGTTCAGCGTCGGCCCCGTCCAGATCTTTCCCCTTAAGTTCGTCCAGCGCCTGCTGCATTTCCTTGCGGGCCTGCTCAAGTTCTTCGCGACCTTTGGTCTGCTGCTCCTGCTGCTGATCCGGCTGTTCGCCCCCCATCGGAGCGCCGCCCGGCTGTTGTTGCTGCTGACCCTGTTGTCCCTGCTGTTGTTGCTGACCCTGCTGACCCTGCTGACCTTGCTGTGGCTGACCTTGCTGTGGCTGGCCCTGTTGCCCCTGTTGACCGCCCTGCATTGGGGGCATCTCGCCCGGCTGTTGTCCTTCGCCCGGTTTCTGACCTTCTCCGGGCTTCTGGCTCTCGCCCGGCTTCTGACCTTCATCGGGCTTCTGATCCTCACCATTTTTCTGTGGATCTTTGTTTCCGGGGGGCATGCCATCTTCCGGGGGCATGCCATCGCCTTGTTCCCCGTTCATCGGCTTTTCGCCTTGCATTGGATTCTGGTTGGAAGGGGGGGACTGTTCGCCCATCCCCTGATTCGACGGCTTGCCAGACGACTCCCCGTTCTGGTCTGCGGCATCGCGGGCCTTCTGCTCGTCCTGCCGCTGAATCTTGTCCGCTAGTTCCCCTGCCTGATCGGCCACTTTCTGTTGACGATCTGACAGATTCGAAGGATCGCCACCGCGCTGGGTATCGGCGTTGACATCCTTCTGTCCAGCGAGCAGTCGGTTCGTATCTTTGAGCAAGCCTTCAATGCGGGCGATTTCGTTGGCGATGCGGTCGCGCTCGTCGAGACTTTGCAGCAACTTGAGTACCGCTTGCATGCGCTTCACGAGATCCTGCTGCCGCAGCAGCGCGTCGCCGTATTTGGGGTCGCCGTTCAGGAGCGCGGAGATTGCCTGCATTTCATTCAGGATGCGTTCTTCCTGACTCTGTCCTCGCGCGCGGTACAGCAATTCCGCCCGTTCAGGATCCTTGCGGCGTGATTGCTCGGCCAGATCATACAGGGTTTTCTCGAACCGCTCGTAATCGCGGAGAATCTGCGACTGACGATTCGCCAGTTCCGTCGGGGAATCGTCTTGAGCGAGGGAATTCGAAACCCAGCCTGTCGATAACAGGCAGATGGTCATCAGCAACTGCATCAAGGGAGCAGAGCCAACGGACATACAGCGATCCATCTCGGACCTCCTCACGGGAGACGATTGCAATTCATCCTGAGGAACCAGGGAAATGATCCATCAAATCCGGTTGTCATATTCTGACAGAGGAAGTGACAATTGAGAACTCAACTTCGGAATTCACGCCGAAACCTTGCTGATCAAGGGTGTTGCGTACGATTTGCAACGGGCTTTGCCTCCGCTGCCAAGCACACACCTCCGGCTGGTCGTTGCCGAGTTCCTGTTGTTGGTCAGTTCCCTAAGTTGTTGAAAAAACTTTCGTTGCGCTTCTTTTCTGTCTCTTCAATGAGCTTCTGCTCGTTCTCGATCAGCAACTGAAGTTGCTGCATCAATTCATTAAACGTGCCACGGTCCTTCATTTCCGCCAGAATTCGGTCCATGCGGGCGAGCATTGCGTCGAGGGCGACACCTGCTGTCTGCATCGCTGGGGTTGTCTCTCCCTGACGTTCGTTCACGAGCCGGAAGTTCCCGAAACCTTCGTCAGCCGTTCCAAATTCCTCTTCATTCAGGATGCTCATGGGGGCGAGCACGCCGCCATCGATTCGGTCGAGAATCTCCTTCGTGTCCACTCGATTATTCACGATCTCTTCGCGCAGTTCGCGAAAGCCAATCTCAATTGCGCGGGATTCAGTGTGATTCTTACGAAGCTGATGCAATGCGCGTTCTGCGAAGGCTGCAATGGCGACATTCAACTGGTCTGTCTTTTCACGATTTTGCGCATCTCCCCGCAACTGCGTTCGCTCCTGACTCATCTCAATGTGAGAGTCCAGCGATGTCCGCAAATCTCCGACTTCTTCGCGAATCTGCTCAAACCGCAAACGCAAATTCACTTCCCTGTCATACAGGCGGGCGAGCAGTTCATCCTTGCTGACGATGGTGAAGGTGAACATTTCCCCATGCCCGACATGGGGGCCGGTCAGTGTGTCGCCATCTTCCGCGAACACCCCCAGCGTCAACACCTGACCTTCTTTCAATTCGAGCGGCAGCACCGCGAATCGTTCGACTGGCTCGTCTGTGGAAATCTGCAGCGGGAATTCACGCTGGCCACTCGGCTGTTGACTGAGTTCTCGTACTCGTTCCTCGGCACCTTGATCAATCCGATAGCCGAACCACGCCCGGTTGACACCGTAATCATCGAGGATCTTCCCTTCCACCGGAATGCTGGCCCCCCGGGTAATGACCGCTGTCACTCCCTTCAAACGTGAGTCGACGACGGGTTCCAGATCGACAATCCCATTGACCAACAGTATCGCCGGATCAGGACTATCGATGTCGTCCGTGTCCCGCAGCGTCAATTGCAGTCCGGTGTCTGGTGGCAGGGGCAATGGGAAGGTGGTCTCATCGCCAATGGAGTCGAGTTCGGCATCGCCGTTGGGAGCGAGCCGGAAGGGGAGCTGGAATTGAGTCCCCTCGCTCGTCACCAGATCACCTGCTGCCGTCACGGTCACCACTCGCTTGGCTTCGGTTTCCGGATCGATCAACACGAGTTGAGCCGTCGATTCACCAGACCGGTAGCTCAGTTCGAAGCGAGCTGAACGCACATGGAATTCGGCGAGGGGCTTGTTCACGGTCGCCAGCATGTCGAACTGCGTACCCACGGGCAGCGACACCTGCGTGCCGACCACATCGACCAGTTTGTCTTCGAGCGAGTCCTTGCCCGTATATGTCGGGTAATCGCAGCGCAGCTGAATCTGATCCACACGCGGCGGATCAACAATCAGAATGCGGTAGGGGGTCCGGTTCACGAAATCTCCGCCAGTCACCCACAGGTGATGATCATCGATCACGCGGCTGAGTGTGTGACGAAACTCGCTCGACCCCGACGAATTCATTGTCACCCGACCACGCTGCGTTCCGCTGCCACCAAAGCTGACGAATTGCAGGGTGACTTTTTCTGGGGGTAACTTTCCTTCCCCCGACACGGCTACCAAGGTGAGGTCCGAACCGCGAGGATGCTTAAGCGTCCCGTCGTCTGCGAATTCACGGCGTCGATCTCCCGGCTGTGTGAGTGCATGCACCGACATTTCGCTCTGTCGGAACGGCTCCCAGTAATCGGCCCGACCGAGGACGAATGCATTCAGCCACCGTCCCATTGCGTCGGCATTCGTGATGCCGAAGATCAGGACAGACGTGACTAATACGGCGGCGGCGATCAGATTCCGCCGCAAGGGGCCGAAATTGAAGACTTCGCCCAACTCCAGTTTCGCTGCCAGATCTGAGGCCTGACGAATCGTCCGTTGCGACATTGCCGCCTGTAGTGGTGTCTGTTCCGACTGCCGCTCCATCAGCTCCACGGCGGTGATGAAGCGGTCATCGAGTTCCGGAAAACGGCGTTCCAACACCAATGCCAGTGCGCGGGAACGGAATCCGCGAAAGAACCGCAGCCCCACCCAACTCACCAGCGACGCAATCGTCACTCCTGCCATGCCAAGCAGGCACAGTGTCCGGAACCAGCCAGGCAATTCGAGCTTCCGAATGCCGAAGTGAACCAGATCGAGACCAAACGTAATCCAGAACAGCAGACATAAGACCGCGACTACTGCCGTCACCCCTTCCAGCAGCACGTACGTCCGAATACGACTTCTCAGTCGACCGAGAATACTCAGGATCTGTTGCTGTTCAGTCACGGTGTAAGTGTGTGTGAGGAAGGCGACTGGAAGAAACGACCGGCCCCTGGCAGCAACATCATGCCCGATGCCGGGAGCTTTGGCAATGCGTCGGACGATCGTTGAGTGCTGAACCGCGCATGTGGCGAATGGGCGGCGTCAGCGCCTGGTTTCGTGGAGAGAGTGCCAAGTTGGGACCCACGCTTCCTGGATTGTCCAACTCTCCCACCCCTGGATCTTCGCCACAGCCATTCCGTCGTGACACCGGCTCACTCGAACGGCTATCCTTATCGGCACTCACCATGTCCGCAAATTGAGGACCGCATCATGGCCAGGCGACGGGGTTGTGCTGAGTTTGAACAACGAATGCAACGGCGGAGTTTTCTCCAGGCCGGCGCGCTCGGCGTGATGGGACTGTCGCTGCCGCAACTACTGAAGCTGGAAGCTCAGGCGGCGACCGACGCCCGGAAGTCGCATTCCGTGATCATCCTCTGGATGCGTGGCGGGCCATCCCAGCATGAAACCTGGGATCCCAAACCCGATGCCCCCATCGATTATCGCGGGGCATTCGGGGCGATCGACACCGCCGTACCGGGCATTCAAATTGTCGACCTGATGCCGCAATGCGCGAAGATCATGGACAAGTGGTCCATCGTCCGCAGCCTGTATCACGACAACGCCGGACACTCTGCCGGTGATCAGATCCTGTTCACCGGCCACCCTCCGGGACCGATGGCCGATGTGAACTACCAACCCAGCTGCGGCTCCATTGTCTCCAAGCAGCTCGGTCATCTCTCGCCGCAGTTGCCATCGTATGTCGTCGTCCCACGACAGGTGCCCGGCACCGATGCCGCATATCTCGGAGCGGCCCATCGACCGTATGAGACCGAGGCCGACCCTGCCAGCGAAGGACCATTCCAGGTGCGCGGCTTCAGTCCCCTCGAAGGGATCACGACCGACCGCTTCGACTATCGCCGCTCACTGCTGCAAAATGTCGACCGTCTGCGGGCGGAACTCGATCGCGATGGCCAGATGGAAGCAATGGACGAATTCCAAAAACGGGCGTGGTCCATTCTCACGTCGAGCAAAGCGGCCGAAGCCTTCAATCTCGATGCCGAACCACAAGCCGTTCGCGATCGCTACGGCTTCATGCCGACCTACAACCCTGGCGTGCCGAATCGCTGTAGTGCAAGCGCCTTTAGCCAACGCATGCTGCTCGCCCGGCGACTCGTCGAAGCTGGTGTGCGACTCGTCACCGTCGACTGCCGCTGGTGGGATACCCACGTCGAAGGGTTCGATTCGATGCAGAACGGCTTCCTGCCCCGCTGGGACCAATGCTATTCAGCACTCATCGAAGACCTTGACCAGCGCGGCTTACTGGAGACGACGATGGTCATCGCCTGGGGCGAATTTGGACGGACGCCACGAGTGAACAAAGACAGCGGACGCGACCACTACCCCAACGTCTTCAGCGCCGCCCTCGCCGGCGGTCCAGTTCGCGGCGGTCGAGTCGTCGGCTCCTCCGACTCCCACGGCGCCTTCCCGCTGGAAAACCCCAAGCAACCACAAGACGTCCTCGCGACCATGTACCGGCATCTGGGGGTTGATACCGACATTCACTACGAAAACGAAGCTGGCCGCCCGATCAAGGTACTCCCATTCGGAACGCCACTGGGTGAATTGGCATAGGCGGCCACCTGTTACGTATGACTTAACCAGTGGTGTTGTCGCTCGGTGCATCCATGATTCGTGGTCTCCGCTTAAGCCTGGTGATTGTCCTGGCCATTGCTTGCGTTGGAAGCTTGCTCTCCTGCATGCAATGGTGGCTCGGTCCGATCACGGTGTTTGCTGCCGTTGCCGTCTGGGTATGGCGTCTGCGCGAGCCACACAAGCAAAGCGCCATTGTGTATGGGGCCGTTGGCGGAGCGACGTTGTTCGTTGGCATCTGTCTTTTGTTCGCCGCGATCAATCACGAATGGCCATTTCATCACAACAAGACTGCTTCCCAAACAATGGTCGCCATAGCCAGACGCTTTGCACCGCCCGCAGGTGGCTGCGTTGGGGCAATGATTGGTTTGCGCATGGCAGCGCGATCGAAGCGAGCCGACTCGAGATGAATATGCCGCTGAAGACAGTCGGGGCATCCACCGACTCTTCGACCAGTGCAGTCCACCACGTTCGACGCTCACTCGCAGCGTTCATGCACGAATCGCACGATGTGGGCTGAGTTGGAGTCGGTGTCGACAACGACCGACAGAGTCACCAGCAGGCTGCGGTCGGAATTGGCCCACCAGTCGGTATGCGCGGCGCGATGAGTTTCGACCAGCCAGTCGGGACCGCCGCTCTTGGGCGATGTCAAGCCGAGTTTACCCAAACCAGTGGCGAAATGTGTGTGTAATTCAATCACCAGTTCACGGGGACTCTTCGCCTGTTGCTCGCCGGTCAGCCGAATGTCGTACGAAAAACAACTGTCCTGAAACCATTGCTGTCCGCTGCCGACGACACTGCGAATATGTGCCTCGCCGGGATGCAGCGCGTGGCGAGCGGGGGGCAGCACGTGCTCGAAACCCTCGGGCAGATCCTGAGCGCATGCCTCGAGTTGCCGCAGCAGCGACTGCCGCTGAACCAGGAACGACTCCAAACGCGACGGACCGTTCCACATGGCATACGTCAGCAGCGGAACCAATACGAGGCTGGCGATCATCAGTGGCAGTAGAACAGATCGTTGTCGGTTGTGCATTCCGGTGCCTCGGCGGCTTCGATTCACAGAAGGGCGCATTCCAGGCTGGGCCAAGCTCAGGTTGCGCCGACTTTGGATGCTCGTCAATCTTGGAACTATTCCAGCAACGATTGCTTGAGTCCAGGCTTGGAGTGAGATCCAGGGGCTGGCAGGTTACTCCGCCACTTCCAACCCTGCCAGGAGCAGCAGGACATTCAGCCCATTGAACAGCGCATGCACCAGGACGATGGTCAGAAAGCTGCGGTCGCGGTAGTAGATGTAGCCGAGGACCAGGGCCAACGGCAGCAGCGGGAGGGCGTCGGGCAGACCGTGAATGGCGGCGAAGGCGAGGGCGACCAGAACGATGGCCCACTGCGGCGGTAGAACATGCAGCAACGTACTCTGCAGAATCACGCGGAAAATCAGTTCTTCATTCAGTGGCGCCAGCACGGCGGCGATCATCAGCACCAGGGCAAACGTTCCGAAAGAGGAATCCGCCTTGAGCAACAACAGCAAGGGATGCACCTGTTCTTCTGACCGCAATGGAATCGTCAGCAGCAGCACGCAGGCGACTGGTGCGATGGCGGCGATCAATCCCCGGCCAGCATTGATCAGCGCGCGGACTCCACCTCGTGGGACGAGCCCGTATTGATGGAGGTCGCGTCCTCGCTTCGCTTCGGCCGCAAACAAGCCAACGAAAAGCAGCAGGATCGCGATTCCTTCGGTCACCAGGCCACTGAGACGCGGCTGCAACTTAGCCACGTCAAACTCGGGACGCGGCGTGAACAGCAGCGGAATGTGAATCCCCAGCCAAATTAGAGCGAGAAATAAGGGGAATCGAGGGACATCTGCGACTGGCGGCGGGGCGAGTTCCGCGCGCGGCCGACCGGTCCAGGGATCAAGGCCATGCAACCAGTCTCGAATCCAGGTGATCCACTGGGCCGAACTGAAAACGAGCAGCATCAGCACGCCTAGTCCGAGAGCGGCACTGACGAGTTCCTGCTGCGTGGGGACTTGCCCGGTGACGTCCATGCTGGTCCTTGTGAGGTGGGCGAATCGAACCTGCAAACAGTCGCTTGTTAATTGTAAGAACTGCAACATCCCCAGCACTTCGGCTGAAAGATGCCGTCCGCCACAGTGAATTTCGGAAATAACGGCACACAACCGGCCCAGTATGGACAATTCATCTTGTCACGATCCAGCCTCTGGGGTAATTCTCCCGCACTGGTCGGAATCCGCCTCCCGGTTTCCACCCCGCATTTCCCCATTTCCTCCCAACTCCCCCCTCAATTCCGCACCGGATCGCCAGGTCAGGATGATCTGCTCCGGATGTGCATGGACGAGCCTTCGATGGATCGAGTCGCGCGAGTTCTACACCGACTGTGGACCACCACTGTCGTCGCCTGCGCGCTGGTGTGCCTCGCCGGAGAGACCGCGCAGGCGCAGCAGATGGGGGAATTGCAGGATTATCTGAATCAGGGATCCAGCCCTGCTCGTCGCCCCGCCCCGTTGGACGATGCGGCCTACCGCAACGGGGGTTTTGGCACACCAGCGGGTGGAGGTGGCAATCCATTCAACCCGTTCGAAACCTCCCGCTCGACACCTGCTCAGCGCGGCGACATTCAGCCGGTCGAGTTCAGTGCCGACGATGTGTTGCATGATCCGCTGCACGATGTCGCCATTGAAGGAAACAAGACGATTCCCGCCGCGGCGATCACTCGACTGGTCGAAACGCGACCGGGGCGTCCCCCATCACCGCGACAGATTCAGGACGATGTGACTCGGTTGCTCAACACCCGCTGGTTCCTCAGCGTCCGCCCGATCTACCGTTCGACGGAAGGTGGCCCGGTCCTGGTGTTCCAGGTAACCGAGCGGCCCATCATTCGTTCGGTGCAGTTCGTTGGCAACAAGAAACTGAAGACTGAGGAACTGCAGGCGAACATCGGTCTCCGGACTGGGCATGGGTACGACGTCTCCGCGAACCGGGAATCAGTGCAGCGGATTCTGTCACTGTATCGCGAGAAGGGATTCCGCTTTGCGACGGTGGAACTCAGAAAGGGGAGTTCACCGGACGACCGCGATGTGATCTTCGCGATTGAGGAAGGCCCCAAGGTCAAAGTCTGGAGCATTCAGTTTGATGGCAACAGCTTCGTCAGCAAGCCCATCCTGAAAACGAAGCTCTCGACCAAGACCGTGATGCTGTGGATGATCGGCGGCAACTACGACCCTGATCTCATCCAGAGCGATGTCCTCACACTGCGGAAATATTACACCAACCTCGGCTTCTTCGATGTGCAAGTCGAGGCCGAAGAGACCTTCTCGCAGGACAATGGCCATGTCACCGTGACCTTCCGCATTGACGAAGGGATGCGGTATCGGGTCGGTGAGATTCAGGCGAATGGGAACGATGTCCTCAGCTCGCAGCAGCTGATGCAGAGCCTGGAACTCAGTGAAGGAGAGTTCTTCAATGCCCGCTTCCTGCGGGAAGATGTCTCCAACATGAAGGACAAGTACGACGAACTGGGGCGCCTGTTCGCCAGCGTCGAACCGGTGCCGCACTTCCGTGAAGACGATCCAGGTTGGGTCGACCTCGTGTATCAGATCGATGAAGACATTCCGCGACTGGTGGGCACCATCAACATCAACATTCGCGGCGATTACCCCCATACTCAGGAACGGGTGATTCGCAATCAGGTCACCCAATACATCAAGCCGGGACAACTGGCGAATGGCAAACTGATTCAGTTGGCCCGGGCACGCGTTTCGAACAGCCCCTTGTGGGATCGGGCAGAACCTGTCGCATTCGACATTCGCCCGGTCGCTGGTGCTGAGTACTTCACACCGCAAGAAGCACGCGGACAGGATCTTGACAGCGATCTGTTCCGCGCGGCACTGACGGAAACGTCGGTCGTCGAACCACTCCCTCGACCAACCGGGTTCGGACACAGTCTCTCTCCCATTGGTCAGCTGACTCCGCAGGCCGCACCGATCACGCAGCCGATCTATCAGCAGTCGCACATGCCGACCCGTGCCGACCGTGGGGATGGTGTTCGCGGTGAGCATAGCCTTCACAGCGAAGCGGCCCGGATGCCGAGACCGCCGGTCGATCCTCTCGATGCGGATCGCCGCACCTCGTACCTGATCTCGCCCGATGCGATCTTTGCCGAACCGGAGAACTCGGACTTCGTGTATCGCGGTCAGTCGCCGATGCCTGCCTATCGTGGCCAGAGCATGAATGGCAACGGGACGCCAATTCCGCAGGACTATCTGCAAGGTGTTTCGCCACAGGGTGATCCTTATGGCGACGCGCTGCGGGCGCCTGCCGCGCCGGGATTCGTCGATGTGAACATCGATGTCACTGAAGGTCGCACCGGTCGCCTGATGTTTGGTGTCGGCGTGAACAGCGATGCTGGCGTCGTTGGCTCAATCGTGCTTCAGGAAGACAACTTCAACATCCTGCGTCCACCGCGCAGTTGGGCGGATATCATTAACGGACAGGCGTGGCGCGGCGCCGGACAAAGCTTCCGTGTGGAAGCGGTTCCTGGAAACCAGGTGAGCCGGTATCTCGTCAGCTGGCAGGATCCGTACTTCATGAATACGGATTTCAGCCTTGGTCTCAGCGGCTTCTATTACAACCGCTTCTACACCGACTGGACTGAAGACCGACTCGGCGGTCGAATCAGCGTTGGCAAGACGTTGAACGCCTATTGGTCGGCGAATGCGGCATTGCGACTGGAGAATGTGGATGTGCATGGCATCCGTAGCGTGGCGACCGCACCCACCTCACTGACCAGCGTCCAGGGGGGGAACTTCCTGTCAACCGCAGCTGGAACGCTTTCTTACGACACACGCGATAGTGCCTTCCTCCCTAGTGAAGGACACTTTGTCGAAGCAACCTACGAGCAGGGATTCGGTGAGTTCGTCTATCCTCGAGTCGAAGCTCAAGCGGGTCAGTTCTTCACGGTTTACGAACGCCCCGATGGTTACGGGAAGCACATCCTGCAGTTCCGGGGCCAGTTGGGCTGGACAGGTAACGACACCCCTGTCTTCGAACGGTTCTACGCTGGGGGGTACTCCTCGTTCCGTGGCTTCTCTTTCCGTGGCGTCTCACCACAGGAAGGGGCAGGATACATCACCGGCGGTACGTGGATGGCCCTGGGAACCGCCGAGTACATGGTCCCGATCACCGCCAGCGACAGCGTCCGAGCGGTCGTCTTCACCGACTTCGGTACTGTCGACAGCAATGTCAGCCTGTCCGATTTCCGCCTGACCGCCGGTTTCGGCTTCCGGCTCACCATTCCCGCAATGGGACCAGCGCCGCTCGCCTTCGACTTCGCATGGCCCATCCTGGACGAAAAGATCGACACACGGCGGGTCTTCAGCTTCTACATTGGATTCACGCGTTAGAGCATGTTGCGGTTTGTTGTTCAGCCCGCGGCAAATACGAAATCCGAAATCCGAAACTCGAAACAAATCAGAAATCAGAAGGACCGAAAGAGCCGGGTGGCTGGAAACGAGCCGCGATTTCACTGGCGACGTTTTGAACATTCTGATTTCGAATTTGTTTCGGATTT
>JAGQQB010000839.1 GCA_020426425.1 Planctomycetaceae bacterium
TGAGCCAGGTGGCTGCGTCTTTGGCAAAATAGGTCAGGATCATATCGGCCCCAGCGCGCTTGATGCTGGTCAAACTTTCCATCGCCACACGCGGCAAATCGATCCAACCGCGTTCAGCGGCAGCGTGCATCATAGAGAATTCACCGCTGACCTGATAGGCGGCTGTCGGCAGGTTGTACTGCGCACGGATGGCAGCCAGAATGTCCAGATAGGGCAAGGCCGGTTTGACCATGAGCATATCGGCCCCTTCGGCGACATCGAGAGCGACTTCTTTCATAGCTTCGCGCTTGTTGGCCGGGTCCATCTGATACTGGCTGCGGTCACCGAACTGCGGCGGGCTTTCAGCAGCATCGCGGAACGGTCCATAAAAGCCGCTGGCATACTTAGCAGCATAACTCATGATGCTGATGTGGTCGTAGCCTTCGCCATCCAGCGCCTCACGGATCGCGCCGACCATACCGTCGATCATGCCCGATGGGGCGATAATGTCTGCACCCGCCTGGG
>JAGQQB010000840.1 GCA_020426425.1 Planctomycetaceae bacterium
AGGAAAGGACCATCCAGCCGCTGAACATTCCGATCAGGTAGACGATGAACACCAGGACCGGGAGTGGCAGGGTGATGATCAAGCCGAGGTAGTTCACCTTGGTGCTCGCCAGGTTCTGCACGCAAAACACCAGCACGGCCCCTGTCAGGATCAGCAGCCCCGCCGCGTGGATGATTTTCATCATGGATTTGCCTCCTGCGTGAATCGCTTGACGGACATGTGAGACAAGGTCTACCAGAGTTTCCAGTTCCCTGCGGCCCTGTGTCAACTGGACGGCAAGTTGCCACCCACACCGGATGGTCTGGATGCGTGACGGTTCTTTGATTCGCCATGAGTACAATGAACAACACCGACGCTGGCAGCGTCGGGTACGACCACCATTCGTCGGACGCACCCCGGACTTCACTGATTTGGCAAGTTGATTGCATCCCCTCTGGGCGACCGTCAGAATACCTAGCTTGTGCCGGTTTCGCCTGTGGGGATGTCTCCGCAATTGGGGACCG
>JAGQQB010000841.1 GCA_020426425.1 Planctomycetaceae bacterium
GAGGACACCGCAGGAAGAGCAAGCCGGCTTTCATCTGCCTCCCGGCTTCGAGATCGAATTGTTTGCCGATGAGCAGTTAATTGATAAGCCGCTGAACATGGCTTGGGATTCCCGAGGGCGGCTTTGGATTAGCAGTACACTCGAGTATCCCTACCCGGCCAAACCCGATGTCGTGCCGCGGGATTCCATTCGCATTCTCGAAGATACCGACGGCGATGGCCGCGCCGACAAGGTGACGGTCTTTGCCGATCGACTCAATATTCCTATGGGGCTGATTCCGGTTGCCGACGGAGTGATCTGCTTTAGTATTCCCAACCTTTGGTATTTACGGGATACCGACGGCGATGATCAGGTAGACCAACGCATTATGTTGCTAGGTCCTTTCGACACGAGCCGCGATACGCACGGGATGGTCAGTTCGCTCAGTCGTGGTAGCGATGGTTGGATCTATGCATGCCACGGTTTCAACAATCAATCGACGGTGAATGCCCAAGATGGTTCGA
>JAGQQB010000842.1 GCA_020426425.1 Planctomycetaceae bacterium
TTTGTTCCTGCTCGGCAATGTGGTCACGCTGGCGTATTTGCTGTGTCGGACGTGTCAGGTGCGGCATTGGTCGGAATTGTTTTTGCCCTCCCGCTCCAGCGAGCGGCGATAAGCAACAATACTGGCATGGGTTAAGCCAGCGTCGGCGTTACAGGCTCGCGCCGGCAGAGCGGCTTGGTCATCAAGACCTGGACAGCGCCGATGGTTCGTTCGCGAAAGCCACCTTCGCAGTAGCACAGATAGTAGTCCCACATGCGAATGAAGGTCTCTGGAAAGCCAAGCGCCCGCACCCGATCCAAATTGGCCAGGAAACGCTCTCGCCAATGCCGTAAGGTCGTGGCGTAATGCGCGCCGATATCTTCCAGGTGGAAGATGCGCAAATCGGTGACCTGGGTCAGCGTGTTGGCGATGGCGGTCAACGACGGCAGAAAACCGCCGGGAAAAATGTAATGCTGGATGAAATCCACCTCGCGCCGGTATTGATCGTATTTCTGATCGGCGA
>JAGQQB010000084.1 GCA_020426425.1 Planctomycetaceae bacterium
TTTCTGGCAGGGAGCACACCACTCTCCATAGAAGTGGCACAGAATCGGACGGTTGGATCGCTGAGCTTCCTCGCGGGCGGAATCAAGTTCCGTGTACCAGCGGGTTTCTCCGTGAGCGATGCTCCCCACAGAGATCAGCGCGAACAATAACCATCCACAGCGTAAAGAATGCATAGGAACCTCCCTGCACAGAGCGGTCTGGCTGTGCGGACTTAAGACCCCACTGCGCTTGGGCCAAGTCGGCGGAAAACAACCAATTCGCTCACGTCAATGTGTTTTATCGGCCGTGATGCGGAACGAAAGTTCGAACGATTCCTGGGTTTCGGAGACCGGGTGCAACGCACGAACAGGTTGCACGGGTTAGACGGTCAGAACCTATTGGAGAAGGAAACCTCAGATCGGCCATACAGACGATTCATTCGAACTGTGAGGCGAGCAAGATGACGAGTGAAACACGAATAGTCAAGGGACTGCAACTCCTTTGTCGAAAAGGACTAACGAGATCCCGCCAGGTCTTGTTCGCGAATCTTCACAGATTTGCTCAAGCGTGTTTGCAGGAAGTTGACGACGTCGAGATCGAATTCTTGCGGATGGGTCAGCCGCTCCTGGTTGTGCTTGGCTCCGGGAACAAGTCGCACGCACACCGTTGGATCGTGACCACATCGCACTGCAAGCTCTTCGACGAGTTGCGCTGGAACATATCTGTCTGCCGTGCCAGCGAAGAACAGCATGGGACGCGTTGCCAGTTGTGCCCAATCAGCATCGGGCAGCAGATCCCGACACTGCCGGTGCCGCTGGCTCAGGAAGTAGGTGACCCGCAAGGTCAACGCGATGTGCCAATCTGGGACAATCGCCGCAAGCGGCCCACACAAGGCCCGAACGAGCGACCGGGCATGATGCAACGCGAGCGGGCCACGCGTAAACGCCCCCTGGGTAATGACCGCTTGAACATCCACTTCTTGGGCTGCCAGGGCCAATGCGACGGTTGCCCCGCGACTCACTCCATGAACGGCAATTGGTAACCCGTGAAACTGTGGCTGGTCGCGAATGAATCGCAGCACCGCCTGTGCATCGACGAGTTCGTATTCCGAAGCCCAGTGACTCGGGAGATACTCAGACAGCACATCGCTCTCTCCCTGATTGCGAAAGTCCATTGCGACAACAGTGAACCCTGCCTCAACGATGCCTGCCGCGTGAATGCAGGCCGTCTTCCAGTTCCCCTTGGCTTCAGGCAGGAACAGCACAACCCCACGCTGCGTGGACTGTGGGAGCAGAATGGCGCCCCGGAGCCTCAGTCCATCTGGGGTCGTCACAGTGAACGGTTCCGTAGACCGAGCATCAATCTGCGACAAGTCGGTCCGGAATGCCGGACACGCTTCGAACAGACGCACCGCGCGCCAACCGAAGTAAAGATGAATGAGCAGATCCGCGATGCCGACCCCAGTCGCGGCGAGCAAAACCACCAACCAGATGGGCATGCTGACGCCTCCAGCGAATCATTCCTTGTCGGTGTGCCCCCCGGTTCACCAGGAGGTCTTGTGACTTGGCGGAATCAACCGTTGAATCGGGACAGGATCAATGAGATGTTCTGACCACCAAACCCGAAGCTGTTCGACAATGCTCGATCGACTTTCGCTTCGCGCGGTGCGTTGGGGATGTAATCCAAATCGCAGTCGGGATCGGGCGTTTCGTAGTTGATCGTCGGTGGCAACATGCCGTTGCGAATAGACAACAGACAGACGATCGCCTCCGCGCTGCCTGCCGCCGCGATGAGGTGTCCCATCATACTCTTGGTGCTCGACACCGGAGTCTTATACGCCTGCTCGCCAAACGCCTGTTTGATGGCAAGCGACTCGACCCGGTCGTTCACGGCGGTACTTGTACCGTGCGCGTTCACGTAGTGAATGTCGTCGGGATTCACTTTCGCATCGTTCAGCGCCATCTTGATGCAGGCGGTCGCCCCCCGACCTTCCGGGTGAATATCGGTAATGCGGTAGGCATCCGCCGTGGATCCGTAACCGGCCACTTCCCCGTAAATCTGCGCGCCACGCTGCTTGGCATGTTCGAGTTCTTCCAGAATGAGCATGCCGGCCCCTTCACCCAGCACAAAGCCATCCCGACTCTTGTCAAAGGGGCGCGACGCCTGTTGCGGGCTTTCGTTGTACGTCGAGAGTGCGGTGAGCAGATTGAACCCAGTCACGCCGAACGGATGGATCATGCTGTGCGCCCCGCCGGAGAGCATGATGTCCGCTTCACCCTGGCGAATAATTTCCGTCGCCTCACCAATCGCCTGACTGGAGGCGGCACAGGCAGTCAAGCAGTTCAGGTTCGGCCCCTGGGCGTTGAACAGGCTCGCCAGGTGTCCAGCGGGCATGTTTGGTTCCTGTTCCATTTCCTCGCGCGGATTGAGCTGTTCCAACCCGGACTTGGTGAAGCGTTCCATGTCGAACGCTCCGTCGCGCTGAGCTTCCGCGATGAGTCGCATGAACAGGAAGAAGTCCTGCTGCCCTTCCCCGGCCCCCAAATAGACGCCAAATCGGGCGGGATCGAACTGACCGTCGGTCAGGCCCGCATCGCTCACCGCCTGCACCCCGGCTCCAATCGCGAACCGAATGTTGCGACCAGCAAACTCGAAGCGTTCGGGATTCGGGATGTAATCGCCCAAATTGAAGTTCTTCACTTCGGCGGCGAATTTGGTCGGGAAGCCTGAGGCGTCGAAGTGGGTGATGTAGTCGACACCACTTCGCCCCTCCATGAGGGCATTCCACATCGTGTTCACATCGTTACCGACCGGTGTGACGCACCCCAAACCAGTGATGACAACTCTTCGGCTCATGGACCTGAATTCCTTGCGAATACTGACTTCGAACCCGATTCTAGTCGGTGACCCACCTTTCCGAGAAGTCCGTCCGCCACGGTCCACACGACTTTCACGGAATCGCTGCCCCTCGAACTCACGTCAAATCTGGGGTGGCCGCAACCGCCTGTGGCAAACCGACGGCCACAGTTGGGAAACGCAACACTAGCCCCAGAACTTCACGTATCCTCTGACTATCACAACGCTTACCGACATTTATCGCCCCCGAACGGACCGGCAGACTGGAATCGAAAGATGGAGCCGGGGCCTGCACCAGACGCGCCAGTTCCGTATAGAACGTCGACCGGAGAACTGGCTGCTCATCACTCAAAAGCAGCAGCTGGCATGCCCCCGACTCCCGCTCAACCGTCTGCGGCTCCGCCAGACGTTGCAGTGCGTTCACCACGTCGTCCACGTGAATCAGATTGAGCCAGGCATCTCCGCGCCCTCCCAACGGATCGCCGTTCCGCAGCTGAGCGACGCGGGCAAGCAGACGATTTGGCCCATAGATGCCACTCAATCGCAGGATGGTTGCCGACATGTCGCGTGCTGCCGCTTGAACCAGTTGTTCTGCCGCCAGACACAGTTGCCCACTCTCGGTGCGTGGTTCACACTTCGAATCCTCATTGACCCATTCTCCAGCATCCTGTCCGTACACGCTCGAACTGGAAATGTAGATCAGTCGCCCCACCAGACCACGCAAGGCGGACAGCACCCGACCGAGACCATCGACCGTCACCTGTCGACGCGGCAATCCCGAAGCGCGGTCATAGCCAACAGCATACAGGCACAGGTCAACCTCTGGCAGCGATCGCAGCGCTCCCGACTGGGCAATGTCGGTTACGATTGACTCCCAACCACGCAGCTGCCACTGGTCGGCACGCGACTGGGACCGAGTCACCGCCACGATTTCATGCCCCTGCCGCGCCCACGCCAGCGCAGCCCGCTCCCCCACATATCCACAACCAACTACCAAGATTCTCATCACCGCCACTCCCTGAGCCAATGGACAATCCACGAACCCCAACGATCCGCGCGTTGAATTTCGTTGAGTCTGCGCCAAGAATTGTAGACGATCGGCGTTTTGATCGCGGGGACTCAGACTGGAATCCCAGTTTCGCCGCTCCTTCATCAAGAACCCTGAACGCGTTTCTGCGGCTTGGTCTGCATCGACCCGGCCCCGCAGGCATGCTGCCGGGGAGTTGTCGCCTGCAAACTGAGGTGATGTCGTGCCCACGTACGTTTATGAAATCGTGCAACCCGATGGCTCAGGTGGTCCCACCTTCGAGCACATTCAGCGCATCTCCGATCCCCCACTCACCGAACATCCCGAAACCGGGGAACCGGTTCGCCGTGTGTTGCAGGCGCCGTTCATCGGCGGATCCTGGTCGGAATCGGCGATGCACAAAAGCACGAACGATAACAAGCGACTCGGCGAACTTGGCTTCACCAAATACGTCAAAGCGGGCGATGGCATCTATGAAAAGACAGCTGGCAAAGGCCCGAAGGTGATTTCGCGCGACGCGCCCATCGGTCCCGGCGACCTGAGCCATCTCGACTGATCCTGTGGGAGCCGTCATCGCGCGGATTGATCAGGCGTTGCCGAGCGACACTTGTCAGGGTCTGAGATCGCTGCAACACAAAGTCGTCTCAGCTAGGGTGGATTTTCCGCCTCGGCTCCCTCTAACATGCGGTTCACGAATCAACTCAATGTGATCCAACTCTTTTGGGCCAACACGAGGGATGCTGGCGATGGCCAAACGGAAAGCCAAACCATCGAGCGGAGACAGAGTGGTCATGCGTGACGGCGCCACCATGCCGGAGTTTGACTCACTCCCGATCGGTGGCTGGTCGGGAATGGTGATGGAAGTGCAGGGTCGCGGCGCGGCACAGAAAATTATTCTCGAATGGGACGCCGCGACGCTCGACAAGATGCCTGCCGAGTATCAGGCACATTGCGAATCGCAGGGACTGTTTCATGGCTACGCCTGTATTCCCCTGGATGACGTTGAACTCGGCGAAGATTGACCGACAACCAACAGCGTTCAGTTTTCCAGGTTGATTATTGGCGCCCCTTGTGTCTCCTTCCGAGCGATTCGATTCCGCCACGCTGCGTCGATTGCGAACGCGTCTGAAACGCTGGTTTCGAAGCCGGTCACGCCCGCTTCCCTGGCGCGAAACACGTGATCCCTATCGCATCTGGATTAGCGAGGTCATGCTTCAGCAAACGACCGTGGCCGCCGTTGTCCCTTACTTTGAACGCTTTCTCGACCGATTTCCAACGGTCCAGGAACTCGCCGCCAGCAGCGAAGAAGAAGTGCTGCGCTACTGGGAAGGACTCGGATACTACAGCCGAGGACGCAATCTGCGGCTTGGCGCGATCGCGATTTGCGAACAGCATGGGGGAGAGTTGCCCGCCGATGTCGAGACATTGCAGCAACTTCCCGGCATTGGTCGGTACACGGCCGGCGCGATTGTCTCGTTCGCATACGACAGGGCGGCCCCCATCCTGGAAGCAAACACCATCCGCGTCTACGCCCGGTTGCTCGGTTATGACGACGACCCACTCAGGGCAGCGGGACAGCGTTTGTTGTGGGAACTGGCGGCCCTGCTCCCCCCGAAATCCGGGGCGGGTGTGATCAACCAGTCACTCATGGAAGTCGGTTCTCTCGTCTGCCGACCGCAGATGCCGCAATGTCCCGATTGTCCGCTCCAGGAATTCTGTCGGGCCTTTCAACTGGGGCTACAGGAGGTGATCCCCCCCAAGAAACAACGTCCGCAAATCACGCAACTCGTGGAAGGGACGATCGCTCTGCGCCGTCGCGGAAAATACCTCGTGCGCCGTCGCGGTCCCGACGAACGCTGGGCCGGTATGTGGGACTTCCCTCGGTTCCCGCTGACATCCGTCGACTACAACGCTCGCCTGACAGCGATGTCGACGCGATCGGTGCAAGAGGAGTTATTCGATTCGTTGCACAGCAACTGGGGCCTGACCGCTTCACAACCTGGAGACTTGCATCAGATCCGACACTCGGTGACCCGCTACCGCATCCGACTGTTGTGCCTGCACGTCGTGTACGACTCTGGCCCGGTCCAACATGACGATTCTCAGTGGGCGACACTCCAGCAGCTGGCGGAACTCCCCCTGACAAGAACATCGCGCCAGTTCGCAGAGCATCTGGCCGCCAACGGAAGGTAGTTGGCAATGAGTCGGGGAACGTCGTGATCCCCCCTCTTTGGCGGCCACTTCCACCCCGGGGCCATGCCAGACACGAAACCTCATCCGCCGCCAACCAAGGTGACGATTTCGACTTCGTCACCGGCGACGAGCAGGCATTCGGCATGTTGTGCTCGCGGGACGAGTTCTCGATTGCGCTCCACCGCAAGGAACTTCACCGAGAGCTGTCGGATAATCAGCAACTCGGCAACTGTGGTGCCCGCAGCAAGCTCGTAGGACGCACCGTTGAGTGTAATTTCGATCGTCGACTCGTCGCTGGACATTGCTCTCTACGACTTCAGTTCGGTCCGCCGCGCACTTCGCGTGAGACGGCTGACATACTCCGGTGAGATCTGACTTCGCAGACCTATCGCATCAGTTCGTGCAGGAAGTAATACGGCATCGTTCGTTCAAAGTTCAACTTACGGCCCAGCGTCCAATACTGCTCCTTGTCCGCCGGAAAACGCACGCCCAGCGCGGCCATGTAGACACGTTTTTCGCCTGGACGAATTGCAACATGAGTCAGCACCTCGGGATCTGAGACCCCCTCAGGGCCGAACGCTTCCGCGAGCAGCCGCTCATCCGCATCACCTGCTCCCAACATTGAAATCGCCTTCTGCAGTTCCTCACCTGCCGCGGACAGGTCACCCGCGTTGTACAATGCCGCAAAGAGTGCCAGATGCCGCCACGGCAGAGCGCGCTCGCCGTCATCTTCTTCCGCCAGCGTCAACAATTCAGCCGCCTTGGCGAAGTCCCGGCTCGCGAAGGCCGTGCTGAACGAAGTCGTGTTCCCGTCCAGGGCCTCCGCCTGCTGGACATAGGCGGGAAGATCCCCGCGTGCATAGGCAAGTGACGCAAGCCATGACTTCCGCATTGCGTTGGCCAGCTCGGCACTGTCGCTGCCAAGCTGCATCGCCATCTGATTCAGTTCCGCTTCGACCGTGTTCAAGTTCGCGCTTGACAGCAGCAGGTCGACTTCCCGCTGCACCATCACGAAGTCCCGCGTCGCTCCCCGCCGGTCACGCGAATGCTGAATCGCTTCCTGAGCGTTCCCGGAAGCGAGCATCACATCGTAATAATTCATGTCGAAGGTAATGGAGTCGGGAACAAGTTCCACCGCCTGTCGCGCAAATGGAGCCGCTTCCTGAAACTCACCCATAACGAGATGATCAAACGCCAGCGCATTCGCCGCATGTGGCAAGGGGGGTGTACTGCTAGCAGCAGCTCGATACAGTTCGAGCTCGCGTGCCCGATCCGTCGTCACACGGCCCAGCAGGTACTGCAACGCCGGTTCGTTGGGGTTCTTGTCGAGGCGTGCTTCGTATTCCGCCCGCAAGTCGTGCTCGGGGCGAGACTCCTCGGAGAGTGACTGATACATCCGGTGTAACGTAATCCCGACCGGAACCTGATCGAGCCGAGGCTGAATCCAGGTCAGGAATTCCTCGTTCCCGGCCTGCATCGCCCATAAGCCCACGGCCAGTTCGTTGTCCGGTTCGTCCTCCGCCCACGCCTTGGCGTAGGCATGCATGTCGTCCGGTTCGAGTGAGGTGGACAACATCACGGCCAACTGCTGTTCCCCCATGGACGACTTGTCGAACAGGCCCACCCGGGTTCGCGATTTCGGCTTGTCGCCCTCCAGCTTCAACTGATTCGGAAAGTTCTCGAAGATGTAATTGACCTTCTCAAACTCGTGCAGCGTTTTCCCGGTGTAGATTTCCCATTCCCCTTCCGGGGCATTGCCGTCGGCGGCGTACCAGGCCTTCTCCCATTCCACGATTCCCATGTGGTCCGGATTGATGATGAAGGTACGGCGGACAAACGGCCTTGAAAAGAAACCAGTCTGAATTGTCACCTGCTCTTCGACGGCATGGGGCTTATTGGCGATCGAGACCGCCAATATCCCTTCGGGGATCTTGTGCCGCACGTAACTCCGCGCTGGCAACTGCACTTCTCGTCCACCGATCAGTGCGGTGTAGGGTTGCCGCGTCCCATTGACGACGAACACCTCCCGATTCGCTCCGGTGTTCCACGCGGCGAACAAGTACGCCGCCAGGCCAATCAAGGCGAGGATCGGAAAGATCCAGCGGGCCAGTGCGCCCCCGGCATCCCCTTCGGAGTATGGCTTACGACTGGCACCTTTCAGGTTCTTCGACACCAGCGGCCGCGCTGTCCCGCGATGCTTCTCCGCCTGCTTCCGCAGCTTCTGGAACTGCTTATCGCTGGCCAGTTCCGGCACCAGTTCCTCGCACTGCTCCAGCAGCTCGCATGCCCGGTCGTGATTCCCCTGTGCCTGATACGCTTCTGCCAGCAGCACAATGTGCCCCAACTTCTGAGGATCGCCCGGCTCCAGCAGATGTTGAAACATCTTTTCCGCTTCCTCCGGCCGCTGTTCGCGAATCAACGTCACGCCGAGGTATTCCGCAATCTCGGGATCCTCCTTCGCCCGCAACGAATTCTGATACGCCTCGATTGCCCGGTCGTCATTGCCAAAGTACGCCTCGACCGCCCCCAGCAGCGACTGGATGTCGGCATCGTCCGTCTGCTGCGCGGCGAGATCGCGGCCCAGCGATTCCAGAATCCCCTTGTCCTGAAACGACAACGCAATGTGCAGTGCCGCCGCCGCATGAGCCTTCGGATCGTGCGACTGCTCCTCTTCCATCGTGTCAATCGCTTCATCCTTGAGCCGCTCCCACTCCGCCAGCTTAATCCGGCGATGCTTCTGGCAGACGGGACATTCCTCAATAATCCGAAATCGCCCCAACGGAATAATCGGGATGAAGATGAACACAAAGTAGTTCGTCGTGTCGTACGACGTCAGTTCCCCATCGCGTCCACACTGCGAACAGGTGCCATGCACCGTCAACCGCTGATCCTTGCCGTAGTACCAGGTTCCAATTCCATTCACCGTATACGGCATGACGAAGCCTCATGAGCGTGTGAAGTGACAAGGCAGAGATGCTGACCAAGAAGTGTGCTGGAAAGTATCACGCATCGTCGGCATCTGTGCCACTCAGGAAACTGAACAATCAGTTCTCCATGACGCGTACGCACAACCCATCGAACTTTCGAAAGACATGCTCGGCGGGAAGCTGCGATCGAAAAACGCCTGGGCAGTCGTGCTCGCGGGCGTGGTCGATGCGTTCTTTGTCGGCGGGGTGAGTGTCGAACCAGCCGGTTTTCGATTTGCGAATGTACTTCTTCACATGTTTTTGAATATCCCGTTCAATGTCATCGCAACGAATCACGAAGCTGCGAATTGGATTCCCCACCTGATCTTCCGGGGGAGGATCGTGCAGGAAATCCATCAGGGCGAAATTGAGCGTCAGCAGTCGCTTGCACGTCGCCTCAAAGTTCTCGGAACCGGCAAGTCGAATCTCGTGTAGATCGGCGTCGAATTCTAATTGCCGCGAGAACCATCCGCTTAGCAGCGCGCTCACCATCATCAGGCACCACAGCACCTGACGGCTCAAGAACACGAACAGTCGAGTGAGCCAAAGCACCCAGCCGATCCTGAGATCGAGTTCCTCCGACAGCACGATCAGATACGCATCCCAGACGTCGCGTTCGTAGACCACCCGGAAGAACCATAAGTTGATGCTTCGCACCAGCCCCGAGAGTCGCATGCCCGCTCCCTGCCCGAAGTGGCCGAATTCATGGGCCAAGATGCCTGCCAATTGTTGCAGGTTCACGCCTGCCACCAGAGGGACGCCCAGCGTCAACACGAACTCAGTACGAAACAGGCTCAACACCCCGTTGCCATAACTCGCCGAGGCGTTGATGGACCCATCAATATCAATTCGTGATGGGCGAGGCGCATGCACCGCGTCGGCAATGGCATTTACGAACTCGAACAACTGCGGTTGAACTTGAGGCCGAAGCGACAATCGATGTCCCTGCTCTACCGTTCGGGCAAACAACGGTTTGAGCATAAACAGAATCGCCAATGGTCCCACAACAAAAGGCGCAACATACAAGAGAACCGCGACAAGCGATCCCCGACCTGGGCGATGACTCGTGAGGTCCAGCAACTCCGTGTTGTTCAGAGCATGCCACCAGATCCCATAGCCAAGCAAACCGATGGATCCGACATAGACCAGCGGCAACAGAATCACGACGCCTGCCACCAAACCGACCCCGAGTCGGTACAGAAATGTCCGTCGCACCGGCTCAATTTTCGCGGCCCGGATCGCCTCAATCAGGCGCTGAATCGACTCTTCGGGAGTCATGGGCCGCGAACTGTGTGTTTGCTGCTTACCCGCCGGGCGCGGTTGTGCTGCCGGTGCGTTCTTCCTGAAGGTCTGATCGGCCCCCGGCCGTCTGACGGTTGGCTTGCGTGCCGGAGCCCCTCTCTTCTCACCGCGAACTGATTGAGGTGAGGGCGTCGCGGCCGATCGATCAGCCTTTGCCGACCCCGAGTCTCCAGCTGGCACCTGAATCGTGCCCTGGCAGCCCGGACACATCCCCCGTTTGCCCGCCAGTTCCTGTTTCACACGCAATGGCTTCGCGCAATGCGGACAAACGAACGAGATGGTCATCCACCGGCCTCATGATCCCGCCAACCCAAGACAATGCCGCCATTTAAGTTGATCTCGGAGGCCCCGAAAGTCAACTAGATCAACCAACGATCCATCGCCAGTTGACTGCCGCAGACGTGCCAGCGGGGCGAAACAACCGCTGATCGTGTCGACACGCGGCCACGACTCGACTTCAACTCGTTGCCGCTCCGATCAACACGGACTGTTTGGTTGCCTGTCCACTTGGGCAACTCGCTCGATTTTGCCCTCCCCCTTGCGATACAGTTCCCTCCCTGTCCCATTGAGCAGTCTTGGAGTTCGGCGGGCAGCAACCATGGTGAACCGGCACAGGCACTTTCGTCCACGGCTCACGCTACCAACCCAGATTTCAGAATTATGCAAAACGACATCGGACTGATTGGCCTGGCCGTGATGGGCCAGAATCTCGTGTTGAACATGGCCGACCATGGCTTTACCGTGGCGGTCTACAACCGTACGGTTTCCAAGGTAGACGAATTTGTGAACGGCAGCGCGAAGGAG
>JAGQQB010000085.1 GCA_020426425.1 Planctomycetaceae bacterium
TCAGTCCCGGCTGCTTACCGGTCGATCCCGCCGCGACCGCCTGTTTCAACGCGTAACCCGGTTCGTACGTTTTCGCGCGGCGAATGATTGTGTTCGCCGGAATGTCGCGCTGATAGCTCTCGTCATACAGCGGGACTGAGGGATTCGACACCGTGAGCACCGACGATTGCCAGTCAAAGTCCGGCAGGAACTTGACGAACTTCGTCACGCGCTGCACCCCGACTCCCCCGACGGGAGGGAAAAGGTACGAGACAAACAGAACTCGGCGAGGCTGAGTCATCCGATGCGTGCGGGTTGAGGGGGTGTGCGAAGGGGGGCTGTCGCCGCTGGCTGCGTCGCGGCGAGGACGCCGGTGAACATGTGGGTCACTTCCGCGGCGCACTGATCCCAGGTGCGCGGCTGATAGGCACCAGCGGCGATGCGGTAGGCGGGATCAAGAATCGTTCTCAGTGCCGCGCCAAACTGGCGAGGATCGCGACTGTTCACACACAGCGAGTAGGCGGGATCAGCAATTTCGGTGATGCTGCCGACTGACGTGCTTACGAATGGCGATCCACAAGCGAGTGCTTCGCGGAAGACGTTGGGCAAACCTTCTGAGTGACTCGATAGCACTGTCGCATCGGCCGCGCGATACCAGTCGGCCAATTGCTCAGGTGGAACTGCGCCATGACAGTGAACCATGTCGGTCAGTCCCAACTCCGCCGCCTGCTGCTGCACCAGCGACTTGCATGGACCATCGCCGAGCAGGTGCAGTCGGCAGCGAGGATGCGTCTGCTTGAGCTGAACACATGACTCGATCAACAGTTCGAGTCCCTTGATGGGCACCATGCGTCCAACCCAAACGAGCGTTTGCTCGTCGGCAGGGAGACCGAGTTTCTGTCGCGCGGCTTGTTGATCGCCGTGATGGAAGACAGCAGGATCGACCCCCTGGTAAATGGTTCGCACCTGTTCTGGTGAACAACCAAGCGACAGGCAACGCTGTCGAAGTCCTTCACTGACAGTCATGATGCGGGTGGTGCCCCGCAGGACATGACGCACCGCCGGACCACGGCGTGGATGGTCGGGTAACACGAGCACATCGGTTCCGCCGACAATGACCGCCGAAGGGACATCGCGCAACCGGGCGATGTTCAGTCCCACTTGCCCATCGGGATGGGCGAAGTAACTGAGGACCGCATCGGGGCGAAACGACTTCAGCACCTGCTGTACGCAGCGTCGGACGGACCACCACATTTGATCGCCGTAGCGGTGCTGCAGAATTTTTGGTGTGTACCAGTACGTGGGGTAGTCGGCTTGAATTCCGACCTCGGCCAGAGACCGGGGGAGTTCGTAACGGTTACGCTGCCGGAACGATTCGGTGAACATCCGGGGGGAGATGACGTGCACTGCATGCGACTGCGCTAACGATCGACAGAGCGCGGCATTGTAAGTGCCACGCGCTGGACTGCCCGCGTCTGGGAAGGTCGTACTGACAAAGAGGATGTTCATGACAAATCGAGAGGGCCGCATTTTGAAGATGCGGTGTCTTTGCGAGGCTCAGCCGGCAATTGTTCGCTCCAGCGCCTGTTCGGTGGAAATCGGTTGGACCCAATTCAGTTTGTGCTTGGCCTGTGCGTTGGAGTATCGCAGCGGCTTCCAAATGGCGGCGCTGCGGTACGGCGTAATCACCGGTGGAAGTTGCCCCTGTGACCAGCGGGAGTACGTGGCGTAGATCCAGGACAAGGGCTGGATGCACATCCCCGGAATCCAAACCGACCGAATCTTCTGTCCCTGCCGACGCAGATAACGGACCAACTGGTGTCCAGTGACCGGATCGTCATCGACCAGATTGAATGTCTCTCCATCCACTCCCGGCACGAGTCCGGCGAGTTTCACTCCTTCGGCGCAGTTTTCGACATAGGTGTAGGGCAAGGGATGACTGCCTCCCATCCGCACGAGTAGCGGTCCCACTTGGAGTCCGACGCGGCTGGTGAGCAGAGACCGCCCTTCGCCGTAGATCACCCCCGGGCGAACGATCACCAACGGGAGCTTGAGCTCAGCCGACAACTCACGCGCGACAAGTTCCTGACGCACCTTGCTAAAGGTGTAGGGATCGCGTTGTTCGGCCCGAGGATCGAGAGCGGCTTGCTCATCGACCTGTTGCCAGCGACGCAGTTCCCTGGTGCCATACACGCCGAGCGAACTGATCAGCACAAACCGGCCAACGTTGACGGCTGAGGCGGCGGCCATCAGGCGTCGGGTTGGCACGACGGTGTTCAGAAACAAGGTTGACGTATTGCCTCCGAGCGCGGCAGCGACGTGATAGACGACATCACTCTCGGCGAGACCCTGCCGCAGATAGCCTGCGTCATGGAGTTCGCCGCGCACGACTTCCACTCGCGCTCGTTGTTCCGGCGAGAGCGGCTCGAGCAGCGTGTCGACATCGCTCGTGGGGCGGACGAGACAGCGAACTTGAAGCTGCGGATCTGTCAGCAGTCGTTGCACGAGACGTCGGCCAAGAAATCCGGTCGCGCCTGTCAGGCATACGCGTTGAATCGTGTTCATGTCGTCTCCTGGGAATCCTGACTTCGGCAGTGTTCGAAGATGCGGTCCATCAGCCCGGTGACGCGACGGATCTCTGCCACCGGAATTGGCGGCTCGGTTCCCTGTTGCAATGACCGATAGAACGCTTCGAACAGATTCTTCATGCCCGCGAAGTAGTGAATGTCACCGCAGGCGAATCGCCACATGTTGCGACCGAGATTGCCACAACTGTCCCAGAAACCACGCCAGGGCATCTCCAGTTTCGCGAATGCGCCGGGCATGCGAGGACGGGCAGCGCGGCGGATGACCTGGCCATCGAAGTCGATCGCCAAGTGCCCGCGTGTGCCGTAGATACGCGTGATGCGTTGCGGCGGAAGATGGGTGGAGAAGGTGAGGCTTCCCGCCACCTGTTCGCCTTCGAGGGCGATGTGCAGTTCCGTTGGGAAATCGAGGCCGCCACGCCGGAGCCAGTTGCCGAGCAGCACCGGTTCCGCATCGGGCAGCAAATCGGTAATCCGGTAGAGCGGATGCGAAATCGTGTTCTGAAACAGGCCGCCGGGTAGCTTCCGGACCCAGTGATTCGGGTCGCCTTTCACCAGGGCTCCGAACTTGCCATCGATCGGATAGCCGAGAATCGATTCGACATGCCGCGCTTCGCCGATGGCTCCAGACTGGACCAGTTGCCTGGCCCGCAACCACATTGGATCGAACAACTGGTCGTGCCCAATGCAGATTCGCCGGCCCGTATTCGCCGCGACTTCGATCACTCGATCTGCCTCGGCGACGTCGAGCGTGAACGGCTTTTCGACGTAGACGTGGCAGCCAGCATGGAGCAGCTTGATTGCGAGCGGAGCATGCGTGTGGGCCGGGGTTGCGATGTGGACGACATCGGGCTGAGCGACCTGGAGCATGTTGTCGAGATCGGTGAACTGCGGTACGTTGAACCGCACACCAGCCTGATACGCGAGATCCTCATACGAGTCGCACACTCCGACGACCTCGGCGAATCGGATGCGTTGCAGTTGACCTAGATGCGCATCGGCGATCTGTCCGCAGCCCAGTATCGCGACGCGGACGGGACGATCGCCGAGCGGTATGGCCTGAGTCGATGGGGCAGACGACTCGATCGCGTCTGCGTTGGTAGTCGACGACGAACGCCGGGTCGGTTCCGTGGAGGTCATGGTCGTCATCGCGCGGCCCCCAGTCGTTGTCCGTGGCGGGCGTACAACTCGCGATACGCCAGTTCGTAGTTGGCGATCATCTGTCGAATACAGAAGTGTTCTTCAACACGCTGCCGGGCGACGCGGCCTATCTCGGGCCAGTCTGATCGCCGGGAGATCATGTGCAGGATCGCCTGTGCCAACGCCTCTGGCTGTTCTGGAGGGACGAGCGAGCCAGTGGCTCCCTCGACGACGATTTCCGGATTGCCGCCCACCGATGTGGTCACAATTGGCAGTCCGACCGCCATGGCTTCCAGTAGCGTCAGCGAGATCCCTTCGGTGCGGGAGGAGGCGGCAAAGAAGCCGGCTTCTCGCAACAGATCAGGAACATCCTGCCGTTCCCCGAGGAACTCGACATGGTTCGCGATCCTGAGGTCCCGCACGAGTACCTCGAGCGCCGCTCGTTCCGCCCCGTTGCCGACGAGTTGCAGGCGAAACTCCGGGACTTGTTTCGCAACGATCGCAACGGCACGGATGAGCGTCGCGAAGTCTTTTTCCGGCGAGAGCCGACCGACCGAGATGGCGGTGCAGACATCTTGCGGTCCGGTGAAGGCGAAGCGGGCGAGATCAATGCCGTTCCAGATGCAGCGCATCTTGCTGGCGGCCCGACGGTCTTGTTCCTGACAGAGTCGCGTTGCATCTTCGGAGACGCCTCCGACAAGATGTCCGAACCGATTCGCGATCCGAAATTGCCACAGGCTCTTGAGTCCTGGTCCACAGCCGCGCCCATGCTGGGTGTTCACGATGACCGGCGTTCCCGCCCGCCAACCGGCGATCGCTCCGTAGAAGTAGGGATACGTGTTATGCGTATGCAGGACATCGATCTGATGAAGCCGCAGGTAATCGCGAATCGCTCGAATCGTGGCCAGTTTGCCAGTGCGTGACAGCGAGAATGTGTCAACTTCGAAGCCATCACGCTGCAAATCGTCTGCCGGTTGTCCAAGGTCTTCCAGCGCGGCGAACCGGAGTTCGAAGGTTGAGGCATCGTGGAACCGACCGTAGTCCACGAGCAGCCGTTCCAACCCGCCGGTCTTGAGCGTCATGCTGAGATGACACACACGTAACGGGCGCATTGGATCACACGGCAGGGACGTCGCGGAGTCATCAAGCGAGGTCGCGGGGGAGGACAGGGCGGGCATGTTCGTTGTGGTGGATGTCATGTGGTGCTTTCTCCGTCCGGGGTTGAGGACGGGCGTCGCCAACGGGTCAACAGGCGTTTCGCTGATCGCAGTCCCTGCAATAGTCGTGACTTCCAACTGGGGCGCGTCCAGGTGAGCCAGTTGAGTTGTGTCGCGGCATTGGACAGATTCTGCTTGTGCTGTTTCTCCCCGACCAGGAAGTCGTACGCATCGAATCCGCGCCGCAGGGCCTCTTCCATACAAAGGTAATGCGAGACCAACCCGATACTGGGGTGCTCATTGAACGAGGCAAACCCTGAGAGGTAATCGAGCAGCCGATTCCGGTCCCGCAACAAGAACAGACAGCCGATGGTCTCGCCCTGTTCCTGCACGCGAAAGACGACCGCTTGATCCGCTTCGATCAGCCGTTGAACCGCGTCACGTTGAAAGGCGAGGAATCGCTCAGCGGCGAATGCGCCGGGCTGTCCAACGGCGTGCCAACGTGCCTGATGCAGTGTGATGAGTTCCTCGAACGCGGCAGTGGCGTCGTGAGGATGATCGATCCACTCCGTTTTCAGGCTCGTGTATTTCTTGATGCGGCGGCGAATGTTCGACCGGGTACTGCTACCCAGGTGTTGCAGCAACTCTTTTCCGGAACCACGCACGCTGGTGAAATCGAAGTAACGACTTTCCCGCTGGCGCATCACCGCTGTTGGCAAGAGCGCCTGCCATGGGGCGAGATCGTCTGCATGGAATCCATCGAGACACAGCTGCTCCCAACGCAAATCGTGCGCGAGATGTTCCCAGCAGCCCTGAATGAATGCCGCTTCCAATTCGGGATGCACGAGCGCCCGGTTGTATTCAACGACAACGCTCTCGCCGGGGATTTCTCCAGCGGTACCGAAGTGTCGCGTTTGGATCGGAAACGGCCCGAGTTGTTGCTGTTGGCCGGTCGTGATCAGGCCGATGCCACGGGTTTGGTCAGCGACTTCCAGTGCCAGGAACTGATACGGAACGCAGTCACCGTAATGTCGGACCCAGCAACTGATCCAGGCGGCGGAGTTTGCACAACCAGATTCCTGCAGCTCGACCTGCAGTTCACGCCATGCCTGCAGAGCCTCTTCGGTCTCCGGCCGAGAATAGACGCGCCAGCGCAGCGTCGGCGCGGTCGGTCGGGACTGCTGTTCCGTCGACAGAGCACGGGCGGGACTCAGGCTGGTGAGCGACATGGGAAATGGACTCGTTTAACTGACAATTGACTGTTCGTGCGGGACGGAAATTGGAGGAGCCGTTCGGCCAAACCAATGAATCAAAGCACGTACTGACAGCAGGACAGCGCCGCCACCTGCGGTCACGGCGATCAAGGTGGCCCATCCTTGCAGCGGGACGAACTTGTGGACGACTTCGCAGTACACGGTGAGTGCGACCAGACAGGGCAAGACGTTGTGAATCACCTGCCGCTGGAGATCCTTGCGTCTCATGTGCAGCCGACGCATCGCGAATGGCAGCAGCACGAACGTCTCGACCACGAGCAGCGGAACGAGTGTTCCGATTGCCACGCCGACGATGCCCAGGAAGTGAATCAGAATCAGGGAGAGCACGAGGTTCAGCACCGCTTCCAAAAGATCGATGAAGGCGGGAACCCGGACTTCGCCACTGCCGAGCAGGGCCTTGCGCACGATGACCATCGGCATCGCCACCAACTGTGTCGCCAGTAGCAGGCACATCACGGTATGCGTATCGGTATATGACTTGCCGATCCAGGTCGTGACGAGGAAGTCGCCGAAGTAGGCCCCTCCGACCAGGAAGCCACCTGCCAGAAGTGTCGCCAAGCCCATTGCCTTCGTCACAAGTCGGCCTAGTTCGCTACGGTCCATGCCTGCGGCAAGTTCACCAGCGCGGGGGAGAATTGCTTCACCCACCTGGGTGATCGGCATTTGAATCATCTGCGCGATGCGGAGGCCAATCTGGTACGGCACAATCGCCGCCGGGCCGAGCACGAAACCGATCACAATCGTGTCAGTGAAGTAGATCAGGTATTCGGCGAACAACGCGATCGCATTGAATGCACTGAAGCTGAAGCACTCGTTCAGTACGGCCCGCGAGACATGGCGTGGCGATACGGATAGCGAAGGGAGATGCCGATACGCGAACCAGGCGCTCAAGCCATGCTCCAGTACTGTGACGGAAAGAAAAATGCCAGACAGTGTGACCAGACCCCAGTCGCCGCGTAGCAGCAGTACCGTCAGTCCGCCGCGCAATACACCGCACGTGACTTCAATGGCTCGCTTCACATGCAGTTGCTGTGTTCCGACCAGCACGCCACCAAACACGCTCGCTACCATGCCCAGTGCAATCGTGCAGCCGAGGATCGCCATTGCCGCGCGGACTTCCCACAGCGGGACTCCATCCCAGGTGCCCATGTAGGGTGCTGCGGCGACGCAAATGCCAGTCGCCAGCAGCACAAGACTGGCGGTCCCGTAGTACACTGCCTGAATCGAACTGACAAACTGATTCAGTCGCTCCCACTCCTTACGGGCAGAGCTATCTGCCACATAACGACAGATGGTTGCCCCAAAGCCGGCATAGATCAGGCCTGAGTATCCGGCGATGGCGTTCACCAGGAGCCATGCACCGTACCGGGAATCCCCCATCATGCCCAGAATGAAGGGCATCAGGAAGAATCCGATCAGCACGGTCACGAGATGTGCCGCCCAGCCAGCCAGAATGTTGCGTTTGACTGCCATTGGGGTCGATTAACTCGCCACGGTGGAACGGAGGTTACGCTTCAGATCGAGAACGACATCGGGCATGAACGTCGCCAGCCATTGCAGAAACGTGCCTGCCGATGGCTGCTGACGCAATGAGTTCGCCAGCAATTCGCGGGCTTCCTGCTTGTCTCGCATCCAGAGCAACGAACGCCCGTATTCATTCCAGATGGCCACCTGTTTGTGTTGGACCATCTCCTCTGGAAGGTTGCAGTACTCGGCGATCTTTTCGACGTTGAGGATCTCGCCCTGGACCACACGCAGCACCTGCTGCATGAGGGAGTTCGGCGCTGGTGTGTAATACGTGAGGGGCTCACGCAGCGTGACCACGCGATAACCTGCATGCACGACGCGGAGCCACATGTTGTAATCCTCGGCCCCGACGAGACGGCGATCTTCGTCGAATCCTCGCACGTGTTCCCAGGCTTTCTTCAGCAGGATGGTGGTCGATGTACCGATGTAGTTCCGCTGCCACAACAGGTCGAATGTGACTTCGTGTTCCGGTCCGGGTTTGTGGACCGCCGCATCGCTGGCGTTGAAGCAGTGAACGATGCCCACTCCATCGGATACGCAGGCAGCCTGCCTGGCGAGCTTCTCGGGATGCCAGGTGTCGTCGGAATCGAGCAGGGCGATCCAGTCCCCTGCGGACTCGCGAATTCCATGATTTCGCGCGGCGTTGGGACCGGCGTTGTCCTGGCGAAAGACACGCACTGGCTCACCGAACCGTTGTTTCACCACTGAGGCAGTGTCGTCTTGCGACCCGTCGTCAACGACGATCACCTCGATCGGTGCGTACGACTGTTCCAAAGCACTTTCCACCGCGCGATGCACATAGTCCGCGGCGTTGTAGGCGGGGATGACCACGCTGAATTTGGGAGTTTTTTCTGACATCGTTTCCTCTCCACTACCGCGCTACCAGCGGACAAACAGACGGACAAACACATAGGCCCCGACCAGCAGGCAGAAACTCGCCGTGACCCAGATGGCGAGCGTGGTGCGATTCAGCGTGATCAGCGGTTTAGGGTGCGTTCGGTAGAATCCAACCAAGTTGACGTATGCGGCCCCCAGCCCGACGACCATGTAGGTCGACGGAACGTAACAGCGAGATAACGTACACATCCCCATGCACCACTCGGCTAGAATTGCCGCGACATAGGGGAAGACCCGTCTAAGCTCCGGACTCTCGATCCAGAAGTGCAGGCGCTTCATCAGGAAGAAGGTGTATGCTGGCAGGAAGAAGCAACCAAAGAAGAATGTGCCACCAATGAATCCCAACTCGACGAATGAATGGACATAGGAATTGTGAGCCACGTGGGAGGAGACCTCGGTATAGTTCCCGGCTCCAATCCCGAAGATCACCCGCGAGTTGCGGATGGCCATGAGTCCATCGCTCCAGTGCTGAATGCGGTTTTGTCCGGTACCGGAGGAGATATCGATATTGCCCGCGCGTCCCAGGGCGACTGGCACGGCCATGGCGCAGAGCAGCCCGATCACCATGGCGACCTTGCCCCCATAGCGCGTACTCAGCCAAGCCATCAAGCCGACGCCCGATGCGAGAATTCCGCCGCGCGAGTACGTGTAGTACATCGCCACGCCTCCCACGACGAGCGGAATCAGCCATAGGTAACGCACTCCCACCATTTGAGGGTCGGTGAAGAAGTACAACGAGATGACAGCGGTCGCGACGATGAGCAACGACACATCGTTCGGATCATGAAAAATTCCCAGGCCACACAGCCGGAAGAAAAAGACTTCGTTCCCGTAAACATCGAACCCGTTTCGGTCCGGAACATGCCGCATGATCTTGCGTTCATGAGGCGGCAGACGATTCTCTTCGTAGATCACCTGGACCATGTCCGGGCGTCCCATCCACTCGTCGCGGAACGACCGGTAGTCCATGATGCTGTAGGCAATCATCAGCGTCGCGCAGATGGCGGTTGTCATCAGGAAATATCGCAGCCGCTCTGGTGTCGTGATCACGGCGACCAGCACCAGATAGTACAACGCCACCTTGAGCATGCTCATGAACGCACTGTCAGCCCCGTGCAAATGTCCGACGGCAAGCCGTGACAAGAGCACGCAAAACGTGACTCCCACCACACACAGATTGACCGGCTGCTGAATGAAGGTTTTCAACCGAACTTGATTGTGCAGATCGGGAATCGCAAACAGCAGTGCGCCGGAGATGAACATCAAATAGATCTGGATATCCCCCAACGCGGGGATCAACTCCCCGGGGCGGATAAACAGCATGGCGTTGGCCATGAGGAACAGGTAATAGGCGATAGGAGCCATGGGCTCAGTGGAACTCCAGTGACCACAACGAAACACACAGGCCGCACAAAGCGGACAGTGTCCGCGCGACAACCCGCTATTAGACTAGGTCAAGTATTCGGGATGGGGCGGTATCGAAACGTCCCGCTCCAGACTTGCAGTCGAATGGCAACGTGGCAGAACTCCACAGGTCGCTGCGACCGGAACAATCCGTACATTGAGTACAAAGCGAACGATCACTCCCATCGCGATATGCGCGGTGTGGATGGGCGAATTCTGTCCCGGTCTGATCGTTCGATCCTGCAGTGCGTGATGGAGTAACATCCACCGAACGCCAACCGATCATGTACCCCGATCCATAACGCGACACTCGCACGCACGTTCACTGGAGCCGGGAAGCACTGTCGCCCAGCAGCGGGAACTTCAAATGATGAACACCGACATTCGGCCAACACGAATCGGAATCGCAGTGATCTGTCGCGACGGCGATGTCCTTGTCGGAGTGCGTGAGGCGGACGCCGTACTTGCCGGGCGACACGAATTCCCTGGCGGAAAATGCCTGCCAGGTGAGTCGACGTTTGCCTGCGCAGAACGGGAAGCACTCGAAGAGACCGGGCTAACGGTGCAGGCGGTTCGAATGCTGAAGGAGCTTGAACATACCTATCCCCACGGCCATCTCATTCTGACCTTCGTGCTGTGCGACATCATTCCTTCAGATGCGCCCCTGAATCCCCGATTCACCTGGGTTTCACGATGCCAACTCGGCTCGCTCAACTTTCCCGAGGCGAACGCCTCCATTATCTCCATGCTGACACAACCTGAATCTTTCAATTAGGTTGCAACGAGAACCTGCGTCCTCGTTTCGCCGTTTCAGGCCATGCCCGACCACACTCGCCTGCCACAAACTTTGGCGAATCTCCCGGAAACCAGTCCATGTTCGCTTGCGATGAGTGCGGCAGTCGCCATAATGCGAACACTGCAATTGAGACTCAGTCTCAACAACAATCACCTTACCGGAGGTCACCCCCCGATGCCCCGCCCCGCTCTGCCCACCTTGTCCCGTCGTGGATTTACCCTGATTGAACTACTGGTCGTCATCGCGATTATTGCGATTTTGATCGCCCTGCTCTTGCCTGCTGTGCAACAGGCTCGCGAAGCGGCACGACGTACCCAATGCAAGAACAACCTCAAGCAGATTGGACTCGCGCTGCACAACTA
>JAGQQB010000086.1 GCA_020426425.1 Planctomycetaceae bacterium
CATGAGCCGAAGGTCAACAAGTACTTCAAAGCCCAAATCAAACTTGGTGCCTCCGACTTGCATCTCCAGGTCAACAAGCCGCCGATGATGCGGATCAAAGGGGAGATCCGCGAACTGACCGGCGAGCCGATCAGCGAAGCGGAGATGTGGGACATGTTCATCGATGTGATGGACGAGCGGAATCAGGAGATTATGGCTCGCGAAGGAGGGGCCGACTTCGCGCATGTGGTCCCGTACGAAGGGGCCAATTGGCGATTCCGCGTGAATCTGTTCAAGCAGCTCGGCAAACCGGGGATGGTGGCTCGTAAGATTGAGCAGTCCATTCCGCCGTTCGAAGGGCTGTTCCTGCCGCCAATCATGGAAGAGTTGTGTAAGTACGATCAGGGGATGGTGCTGCTCGCCGGGGTGACGGGATCAGGCAAGTCCACCACGATTGCCTCGATGCTGAACTGGGTGAACGCCAACTACCGCAAGCACTTGCTGACGATCGAAGACCCGATCGAATTCGTCTACACGGCCGACAAGTGCCTGATCAATCAGCGCGAGATCGGACAAGATGTGATCGACTTCCACGTCGCGATGAAACACGCCGTGCGTGAAGACCCCGATATCATGCTGGTGGGGGAAATGCGTGACATGGAAACATTCGAAACGGCCATTCACGCGGCGGAAACCGGGCACCTGGTGTTCGGAACCATCCACGCCTCAAGCGCGCCGGGAACCATCGGCCGTATTCTCGACCTGTTCCCACAGGCGATGCACAGCGCCATTCGCGCCAGCATGGCGATGAACATGAAGGCGATCGTGGGTCAGAAACTGCTGAAGACGATCGTCGATAAGCCGTCGCGCGTGCCAATCGTCGAGATCATGAAGTTCAATCCCACCGTGCGCAAGCTGGTGCTTGAAGGGAGCGACGAGAAACTCGCAGCGGCGATCCGCATTGGGGCGGACGAAGGGATGCAGTTGTTCAACGACTCGCTGTTCTCGTTCATTGACCGGGAACTGATCAGCCCGCATGCGGCATTTGAGATTTCACCAAACGTGGAAGAACTGAAAATGATGATCAAGGGAATCGCAGTGAAGGGACCGGCCATTCTCTGATTCCGGCATTTCTTCAATCTGACTGGCGGCGGAATTGTGCGTTCCCCAGGGAAATGGAAGAATACGCAGTATGCAAACCGAAGCCGAACTCGAACAGGAACACCGATTGGGCGGATGCGGGCCATTCGTCCTCCGCAGCGGGATCGTTGCCCTCGGTCTTCTGTGGGGTTTGCTCGGTGGCGGGAAGCATGGCTGGGCCGATGACGTGGCGCCAGCGCCAACCCCGCAACCGGTCACCATTCCGCAGGATGTCGGCCCTCCGCCGCAGACGACTGCCGTGACGACCGTGGGCCGTTATCCCGCCCCACCTGATGGCTTCGCGCGTGGCAGCTTTGTGCCATCGCGGCCGGACCATCCATTGCTCAAGGTGGAGCAGTACCCGCAGATCGGGTTCTATCTGCACACAATCAAGTTGCTGTTCCTGGTGGCCATGTTCGCCTTCTGGGTGCATTACTCGAACTGGGTCCACGAAGATAGTCGCGGCTTGAAAGTCCGTCCCCCTTTCTGGAACTCCTGGATGGTCCTCGGTGGAGTGGGGGGCTTTCTCGGAATATTGACGGTGCCCATGTTCGCGGGTGGCTTTGTGACCATGGCTGCCGCCATTGGGGCACCGCTGGGACTCTATATTCGCGAACGCAATGGCGTCGTCCCGGAGAACCGCCGGGTGATGACGCCCGATCACATCAAGAAGTGGAGCACACGGCAACTCGCGAAGATCGGCATTCACATTGGTAATCACGACAAGACGGAGACCGGCAGCGGTCCGCCGATTGTGTTCGTCGGTAAGACCCGGACCGGAAAGCGGGATGAGTCACGCTCCCGTCAGGTGGAGTCTTCCAAGGGCTACATGGCGGCGAAGGAACTGGTCTACGACGCCATTCAGCGCCGGTCCACCGATATTCACCTCGAACCCAAAGACGACGAACTTGCGGTTCGGTTGCGTATCGATGGGGTGATGTTCCCCGCCGAACCGTTTGACAAAGCGGTCGGTGATGCCGTCGTCAACATCTTTAAGGTGTTGTGCGCAATGGATATCACCGAACGACGCCGGCCACAGGACGGAAGCTTCGGGGCGTTGCTGGAAGGTCGCGAAATCGACTTCCGCGTTGCCTCGCAGGGGACGCGGCATGGCGAAAAGCTGAGCATGCGTATTCTCGACCAGTCGAACTCCGTCAGCACGCTCGACGGACTCGGCATGCGATCGAAGATGCGTGAGAAACTCGAACAGGTGATCGCCCAGCCGCACGGTCTGTTCCTCGTCTGCGGTCCGACCGGGGCCGGTAAGTCGACGACCCTGTACGCCGCCATCAACGCGATTGATGCTTACGAACGCAACATCATCACGATCGAAGACCCCGTCGAATACAAGATGGATAATGTCACTCAGATCGAGATCAACCAGAAGTCGGGGCAGACGTTCGGCCAGTCGCTGCGGAGCATTCTGCGACAGGACCCGGACGTCGTGATGATCGGGGAAATCCGCGACGAAGAGACGGCGAAGATCGCCTGCCAGGCGGCGAACACCGGGCACATGGTGTTCTCCACGGTACACGCCAACGACACGATCACCGCGCTGTACCGACTGCTGGACCTGGGTGTCGAACCGTTCATGATCTCGACATCGATTTCGGCGATTCTCGCCCAGCGACTCGCGCGGCGACTCTGTCAGCATTGCCGCGAGGCGTATCGCCCGAACCCGGAACTCCTCAAGGCGGTTGGCTTGCCGCCAGCCAAGGTGAAGGAGTTTTTCCGTCCTCCGCAAAAGTCGGAAGCAACGTGTACCCATTGCGGCGGACTGGGTTATCAGGGACGGGTCGGGGTGTTTGAACTCCTGAGTGTGAATGAACGAATGCGCGAACTGATCCGTGAGAAAGCAGCTGTCTCAGCGATTCGTAACGAAGCACGCAAAGACGGCATGCTGTATATGCAGGAGGAAGGCCTGCGACTGGTGGTCCGTGGTGTGACGTCCGTCGATGAAGTTCGACGCGTCGTGAAATAGAATCCTGCGGCTTTACACATCGTGAAGTCCAAAGTGAACTTGTCCTGGTTAGGGAGAGACGACAATGCCGCTGTTTGAAATCGAAACGAGTGCCCACATCATGATTGGCTGGGCCGCTGACGACGACGGAGCACGTGCGTTCGCGCGTGAGCACTATCCGGAAGAGGAAGTCACCCGCATTACCCAGCGGCCGCGCGACGTATGGGTCATCTCCAAACGCTTGCTGGGGATCGAAGGGAATGTCGATCCTTGCGACACCGCTCGCGATTGCCTCGCCAAAGCCTCGGGCGACAAAGTCCATGCCATTCGGCTGTACATGCACGAAACCGGCGTCGATCTGCATGAAGCACAGAAGGCGATTGAAACGAACATGTCACTCGGCTGGTAGCGACGCAACCGCATGCGGCGAGGATCAGTCGAGGATTGATTGTCGTGGATCGCTCCAGGTTCCAACGTTCGGCGTTGGGAGCGATCGGCGGCAATCGAATGTGTATTCCCGGCACGATCTGCAGTAGCTCCGCCGTGTCTGGAACGGGGCAGACCGCACTGATCCTCGTGACCAACGCCATGTCCCTCTGCAGACAACGGATGGCGCATCACGTTGTGGTTGTCGAGCCCTGGTTTTGCACGCATTCTGGATAACGGAAAACGAATAAATTCCCTCCGATGCTTGCGGGTTCTTTCGCTTCGGATCACACTCTCAACGTGGGGGTACGGCAGTCGAGAATGTTCTCGCGGTATCCCCACCTGTTGAGACACTCTGGAGTTGCTCAGATGAAGAAGATCGCATTGGCCATCGCATTGGCCGCATGTGTTGGGACTGTTGCTCTTGCCGCTGACGAGAAGCCAAAGCCGAAGCCGGAAGACGTGTTCAAGAAGATGGACAAGAACGGCGACGAGAAGCTCTCCTTTGAAGAGTTCAAGGGCAAGCGCGACGAGGCCATGGCCAAGAAGGCCTTCGACAAGATCGACAAGGACGGCGATGGGTCACTGACTCTCGCCGAGTTCAAAGACCGTCCGATGAAGAAGAAGAAGGACTAGTTGGCAGCGGTCGCGAATTGGCTCCACGCTCAGTGCAGACTGATGACCGGAAACCGCCTTCGCATGCCTGACTGACTATCGCTGAATCTGTGCCGAGCCATCGTCCCCACCCGGACGATGGCTCTGTTCGTGTCCGAAACAGTAGAAATCCTGTCAAAATCACCTTTTCGCGGAACATTCGCTGTTTGCGGTGCGTCGTGATACGTCAGACTCAGTGGACGGTCTCGTGCCGGGGGTCCCAGGTCGGACTGACAGGTGCCCAGTTGAACAGGCGATGGATGCCCACCATCCCGAACTGATGCCGTACATCAGCGGGCAACAATCCATGTCCCTTGGCCGTCCATCGAGCGAAACAAGGCCCAACCGTGACCACAGGTGTTCCGATGCGGAATTGCGTACTGACAACGTTTCTGGTGCTGTCTTGGGGAGTCACGATGCAAGGAGGAGAAATCGGATTCGTGGAGGACTTTGCCCTCTCAACCGATCGCGGAACAGCGCTGGGACAACTCATCCCCGGAACGGAAGAGTTCTACTATTACACCTGTCTGCATCTGCTGAACCAGGAGCAGTACACCAAGACGGACGAGCAACTCAAGCTCTGGGTGCAGCGGCATGGCGAAACATCGCGTGTCTGGGAGATCCGCACTCGTCGCGCACTGCTCTCGTACGAACAGAATCCGCAGCAGTCAATCGACTACTTGCGGGGACGGTTCGGTATCCACTTCCCGCACCAGAAGGAAGAACTCCGCGCAGCACCGAACCTCCCCACAGCGCTCGATCCCGCGCGCATTTCCCGCGACGCATTTCGTCAACGCGCGCTGCAACTGCATCAACAGCATCTGCACGGATTCGAAGATGCCGCGCTGTCGTGGTTGATCAGCGAGGAACTGAACGCCGATCAGCGGCGCGAACTTCTTTCTCGGCTGCAACGGCCCGATGCTCCAAACCTGGTGCAGGCCATCGCCGACGATCTTGCCGCCCCCAAGTCGGGCGGCTTCGGTTCGCTTGGCATCCATTCGCAATTGTTGCTTGACCAGTTGGAGGCGTTGCTCAAGTTGCGTCCGGAGCTGCTCAATCAACAGCACTTCGTGCGGACGTACCTCATTCGTTTGCAGCCTGGGCCCGATGAAGACTGGCGTCGCGATCCGGCTTTGACGCAGGCGTATCTCGATCGACTTAACGCATTCGCGGAACGTTTGGCTCCGGTCCATAACTCGCTCAAGGCGCATGTGCTGTATCACCAACTCGTGCTCGATCGCAGTGCCGGCAAATTCGACAAGGGGCTGCTGCTGAAGTATCTGGCGCTGCCGCGCAATGCCGGCTACATCTCGAAAGCGATGCGGGAATCAGATGCGTTGCGACGCTTTCCGGTCGACCTGAACACCAACTACGACGGCGTTACGCTGCTCCCAGGCATCGGGAACGACGAACCGCTCATTCGTAGTTGTTTGCTGGAGTTGCTCAAGGAGGCAGGCAATTCGCAAGAATACGAACCGCTCCTGTCTGATGTGTACCTGAAGGCCCTGTTTGCAGAAACGAAGATCGTGAACGGCTTGGGTGATTCCGAACAATGGGCGGCTCTGCTGTCGCCCGAACAGTTTCGTCAGCTCCGCGAGCGGGTCGATCTCGATTTCGATCCCGCGAATCCCACTCAGTTCGCTGCCGCCGCGCCGGTCAGCCTGTCGGTAGACATCAAGAACGTGTCGACGCTGATTGTGAAGGTCTTCGAAATCAACACGGAGAATTACTATCGGCAGCAGGGACGGGAAATCGATACGGACATCAATCTCGATGGCCTGATCGCCAACCACGAACAGACGTATCAGTACAACGATTCACCGCTGCGCCGCATCCGTCGCAAGTTCGACTTTCCGATGCTCGACAAGGCGGGCGTGTACGTCGTCGACTTCATTGGGAACGGACAAAGCAGCCGCGCGCTGATTCGTAAAGGGCATTTGCATCACCTCGTGCGGACGACCGCCGCCGGACAGGCGTTCATGGTGCTCGACGAGCGAAATCAGTTGGTTTCCCAGGCGCGGCTCTGGCTCTCTGGACACGAATACACGGCAGACGACAAAGGCGAAATCCACGTTCCGTTCTCGACGAATCCTGGTCGGCAAGCGGTGGTCTATACCGCGCCGGCGGGAGAAAACGGAGCCACTTACTCCGGCCTCGGACGCTTTGAGCATCTCGGCGAAAACTATCAGTTGACGGTCGGCTTTCACGTCGATCGCGAATCGCTGCTCAAGCACAAGACGGCGACCGTCTTGATTCGTCCACAGCTCTCGGTCAATGGGACGCCGGTCTCCATCACGCTGCTGGAAGAGGTCCAACTTACCATTCACTCCAGCAATCACGAAGGGACACCCGCGACCGTCACCGAGAGCGGCTTTGAACTCTTCGAAGATCGGGAAACAACCTACGAGTTCCAGGTGCCGGCGCGACTCGCATCACTGCAGTTTGTGCTGTCTGCACAGGTGCCGCAGGTGGTGACCGGCGGCAAGACCGCGCTCTCGGCCAGTCATGCGGTCACGCTGAATAGTATCGACACCACCGACAAACTTGAGATGCTGCATCTCATCCGCAGTGCCGGTTCGTACTTCGTGGAGTTGCGAGGACATACCGGGGAACCACTGCGGTCGCGACCGATCACACTGGAATTGAAGCATCGCGAATTCAAAGAGGCGATGCCGGCACAGCTCAAGACCGACGAACAGGGACGCGTCGCGCTGGGAACGCTCGATGGCATCCAGTCGCTGCAGGCGCGCGGTCCGCAAGATGTCGTCAGTTCCTGGCGACTCCCGGAGAACCAGTACACGTATTCGCAAACGCTCCATGGTCGCGTCGGCGAGGAGCTCGTTCTGCCCTATCTTGGCACTCAGGCGGCAGTCTCCCGGGATGAGTTCGCGCTGCTCGAACTCGTCAGCGGCACGTATCGCACCGACCATTTCAACAAGCTCTCCCTGGCCGATGGACTGCTGCGGATCAACAAACTGCCCGCTGGGGATTATCGGCTGTTCCTGAAACCCCAGGAGCGGTCGATTGATCTGCGGATCACTGCGGGCGAACAGCTGGGCGCCTTCGCGATTGGCAACCTGCGGCAACTGGAAACGGCTGCGCTGCAGCCGATTCAGATCGCTTCCGTCGATGCCAACGACAAAGAACTGACGATTCAATTGCAGAACATTTCCAAGCTCACCCGGTTGCACGTGTTCGCCACGCGACTTGTCCCCGAGTTTGATGCTTTCCGCGATCTGAGCCGCGTGCGGGCAACGGAGCCCTACCGGTTTACGTACCATCCCGCCGAATCGGCGTACCTCACTGGCCGCAACATTGGCGATGAGTACCGCTACATCATTGACCGACGTTATGCCCCAAGGTATCCCGGCAACATGCTGGAGCGCCCCTCGCTGCTGCTCAATCCGTGGGCAGTGACCGAGACGAACACTGGCGAAGTTCTTGCCGCTGGCGGAGGCGAGTTTGGCGGAGTCGGTGCGATGCCCGATGCCGCTGCTGCGAAAGCTCCTGGTGAAGGCGAAGCGCTGGCCCGTGAACAGCGCGGCTTCGACAATCTCGATTTCCTCGCCAGCGCCTCGTCGGTGCTGATCAATCTCACGCCGAACGAACAGGGCCGGATTGTCATCCCGCGCGCAGCGTTGGGGCCACATCAGGAACTGCATCTTGTCGCGGTGGATCCCCTGAACACAGTCAGCCGCCGTATTTCGCTCACCGAGCACGAGTTACTGATTCGTGATTTGCGACTGGCTGATGGACTCGATCCGGGGCGGCATTTCACGCGACGGAAGGAGATTCACATCGTCCCTGCCGGTCAGGCGTTCACCGTGCATGATCTCGCGACCGCCAAGCTGGAAGTGTACGACAGCCTCGCACGCGTGCATGGTCTGTATGCCGCCCTCACGCAGGATGCTCAACTCGCCGAGTTCGCTTTCCTGCTGCAGTGGCCCGACCTGGAACCCGAACGCAAACGCGAGTTGTACTCGCAGTACGCCAGCCATGAACTGAGCTTCTTCCTGTTCAAGAAGGACCCTGAGTTCTTCCGCACGGTGATTCAGCCGTACCTGAAGAATAAGCAGCATAAGACGTTCATGGATGAATTCCTGCTCGAAGATGACCTCACCTCATGGCTCGCGCCCTGGCGATATGGGCAGTTGAACACCGTCGAACGCATCTTGCTGGCGCGACGGATTGATGGCGAACACGCGGCGACCGCACGACACATCGCTGATCGGTACGCGCTGCTGCCGCGCGACATGGATCAGTTCAATCACTGGTTCGGCGCAGCGGTCGTGAGCGGATCGCTAAAGAAGTCAGATGAATTCTATCGACAGGCAATCGATGGACTGCAAGCACAGAATGGCGCAGTTGCCACGCCTGCATTGAGCACTTGGAGCGCTTTGGGCGGTCGCGCCGCCGGTAAGCCCACGGAGGCCGCCACCAAGGCACGCCGTGAGATGGCGGAACGGCAGGTCGAGCAGGAATTGAGGTTAGAAGAGATGAATAAGCTGGAGGAGAAAGCCAAACGCGGCCTTTCAGCCAGAGATGGTGAGGCCGACGCCCGTCGCAAGCAAATGGCCGACGAACAGCTCGGCGAGTTGTCTGATCGCGCCGCTCTGTTCGACGGCAAGGTTTCCGAATTGCGGGCGAATCGACGGCAGTTGTTCCGGCAACTCGATCCGACCTGGGAATGGGCGGAGAACAATTATCATCACTTGACGATCGGTCAGCAGAATGCCGAATTGATCACCGTGAACGGGTTCTGGAAGGACTTTGCCGCGCACGATCCGGCCCAGCCGTTTCTGTCCACAAGCCTGGCGGAAGCGTCTCGCAACTTCCCGGAAATGCTGCTCGCCCTAGCCGTGCTGGATCTCCCGTTCAAAGCGGCGGAGCATCAGTCAGAACTCGATGGTGCTCAGTTGACATTGACCCCTGGTGGGCCAGTTGTCGTCTTCCACGAAGAAGTCCAATCGGCCGAGGCCCCACCAGCGGCCAGCACCGTGCTGGTCAGCCAGAACTTCTTCAAGCATGGGGATCGACACCGCATGGAGAACGGCGAACAGGTCGACAAGTTCGTGACCGAAGAGTTCCTGATCCACACGGTTTACGGAGCGCAAATCGTGATCACGAATCCGACCTCCGCCCGGCAGAAGCTGAACATCCTGACTCAGATTCCGCAGGGAGCGATTCCAGTCCTTAACACCCTCGCCACGAACACACGGCACTTGGATCTAGAACCGTTCCATACGCAGACGCTGGAATACCATTTCTATTTCCCGGCGGCGGATGACTTCGTCCACTTTCCGGTGCAGGTGGCGCGGAACGAACAACTCGTCGCTGCCGCCGATCCATTCATGTTCCATGTGGTCAACGAGCCGACACAGATTGATACCGAATCGTGGGATCACATTTCACAGCATGGCACACTGGCCCAGGTGACGCAGTTCCTGTCGACACACAACATCGACGAAGTCAATCTCGACCGGATCGCGTGGCGCATGCATGACCGCGCAGCCTTCGATGCCGTGCTGCCACTGCTGGCGGCGCGGCATGTGTATTCACACACGCTGTGGTCCTACTCGCTACTGCACAACGCGCCGGATGCCGCGCGGCAGTACCTGCAGCATGCGGAGAACATCGTCAGCGAATGCGGAGGTCGGCTGCGGTCGGGGCTGGTCGATATTGATCCCGTGCTGCGACGGAGTTACGAGCATCTGGAGTACAAGCCGCTCGTGAATGCCCGTGCTCATACCCTGGGGGCGCGGCGGCAGATCGTGAATGATCGCTTCCATGCCCAGTATCATCGATTCCTTAACCAGTTGGCGTACACGCGGGAACTTTCGGACGAAGACTGGCTCGCCGCGACGTACTACCTGCTGCTGCAAGACCGGATCGAAGAAGCCCTTGCCGCGTTCGCCCAGGTGGATCGGCAACAGATTGAAACCGCAATGCAGTACGACTACTGCGACGCGTATCTGAAGTTCTTTGGGGACAACCCAGAACAGGCGCGGGCGATTGCCGACAAGTATGCCGACCATCCGGTGGATCGCTGGCGGAATACATTCGCCACGATCGGGGCGCAACTCGATGAAGCGGCAGGCAAGTCGGGTGATGTGATTGATCCTGAGAATCGCGATCAGCAGCAAGGCGCCCTCGCCGCGACCGAACCAGCGCTCGACGTGAAAGTCGAGGCAGGTAAGATCGATATCAACTACCAGAATCTCACCTCGGTGAAGGTGAACTTCTATCAGGTCGATGTTGAACTGCTGTTCAGCCGCAATCCGTTTGTGCAGAACTACGGCGGCGAGTTCGCGTCCATCAAGCCGAACCACAGTCTGCAAGTCGATTTGCCGAAGAACAAGCCAACGAAGACGATCCCGATTCCCGCAGAACTCCGTAACAGCAACGTGCTGGTGGAAGTGACCGGAGCCGGAGTCACCCGCACACAGCCCTACTTCTCCAACTCGATGCTCGTCCAGGTGATCGAGAACTACGGCCAGGTCAAGGTGACGCACGCCGAGACTCGCAAGCCGGTCTCCAAGGCATACGTGAAGGTCTATGCCCGGACCTCCTCAGGTGAAGTGAAGTTCTACAAGGACGGCTATACCGATCTGCGCGGCCGTTTCGATTACGCCTCGCTCAGCACGAACGACCTCGACACGGCGCAGCGGTTCTCGATTCTGGTGTTCAGCGATGAACTGGGCGCTGCAGTGCGGGAGGCATCGCCGCCGAAACGGTAGTCACGCACACCACACGATCAACCACCCTGCGATGGCGGTTCGGCGAGAATCTCGCGGAGTCGCTGCAGGGCGCGGTAGTGTCGCATTCCGGCTGCGGCAGGTGACAAGTCGAGTGCGAGCGCGACTTCGCTGTTCGAAAGCTGTTCCACATGCCGCATGATGATCACCTCGCGGTCGGTCTCTTCGAGTTGATCGATCGCAT
>JAGQQB010000087.1:0-2436 GCA_020426425.1 Planctomycetaceae bacterium
GTACCAGATGCCGGCTTGGGTGGAGCGATCTCTTTGAGTTGCTCTGAGTCGTCGGCTTCGGGCTTGGGGGGAAGAAACTCCATGCCAGCCGGGAATGTCAGCCCGACCGTCTTGATTTTTGGCCAGACGGGAGTCCAGCGCGGGACGAACCCGGCGCGGTCGATCATGCTGACAGGCTGAGCCGCGAAGTGAGGCCAGCGCCGCAATGCACCATTCATCCCGGTGATGTGGACATCAGGCGAGCGAAAGTCGAAGGATGGCGAGAACACGTCAGGTGGAGCGAGTTCCGTACCGGGGTGACTACCTGTTGGCGCAGCGGCACGGGCTACAGCACCTGCGACATCGATGAAGTCAGAGTCGACCTCGCTCATGCTACCGCCCCCGCCCGTACCGTTTCCTGCAATGCATCACGCACGCGGTCAAGCGGTTCGGCGAGGTCGGCGTCGTTTGGAATGAGACTCGACGCCGCATGCAGAGCGTCCCGGTCTTCATGTGCCTCAGCATGAATCCGCAGATGTTGACCACCGAGCTGAATCCGGGTTTCGTCCGGCAAGTCCCCTTCGGTTGGTTCCGCGATGCATCCGACAGGTGCGGCAATCAGCGGACGCAGGTCGAGCAGTTCTGGCTGCTGGACAACAATCAGATCCGGTTTGACGGCGACTCGATCGAACAGCGTTTTGCCGAGCAGGTCGGCAAAGATGTAGGGGCGCAGTGTTGGCCCGTAGAGCATCTGCTGGGTGTTGTTAGGACGCAACGGCGTGGTGCACTGGAACTCCAGCGGCCGGCCCTGGCGATTGGTCACCAGCAGCCCCCCCACAAATCCAGCGTCCGTCTGGGCCACATGCATGAAGCCCAAATGCAGACGATCTCCCTCAGCGCGGGCCATCGTTCCTCCATCCCTGCAGATTTCTCAAAGTGGTCGAGGATCACCAGACCCCCGGCGATGGGGTCCACATGAACTCCACTTCACGCAGACCTCGCGAGGGTAGCATCGGTTGACGATGTCCAGGAACTTGAGAGCGACCGCGAGAGGTCCGACTAGGAACAAACGACGCAAGCGAATTGGGTAACAAGTGTTACACCATGAATCCGGAGTCTGTGACGGAACTCCCCGCTGACTGAGTCCGACTACCCAAGCTTGGAGAGATGGGGTGTTTGCGGCGACCTGGTCAGTCGTCCTGATCAACCAGCGGGGCAACTCCGCAATCCGGCCCCAACGTTCCCTGCGTCTTGACTGCTCACACTCCCCAGAATCCTGAATCCCGACTCCTGAATCCTCCCCACACAAACACCGACAGCCCTCGAAGTCCCGAGGACTTCGAGGGCTGTTGTCAGTTGCCGCACTGAGATGCTTCGTCTCGACTAGCGAGTGGCCGGAGTGTTCTGAGCGTTCTTGTAGCTCTGGTTCAGGTAGTCCAGGATCGACTGGGTAATGTCGTTCTGAGCCTCGTAGTACACCACCTGACGGTTCAGGCCCTGAATGATCTGCTGAGGATTCGCGGTGTCAGCAACTTCTTCACGGTTGAACCGCAGGATCAGCGTGTACTTGTAGTACTTGGCGTACTCACCGACGGCCTTCTGCACATCCATGTAAATCTGCTTGTAGACTTCCGCCTGCTTCCGCATGATTTCGCGCTGTTCGACCTGCTGGAACGCCTGCAGGCGGGTCTGCGTTTCAATCATTTTGCTTTCCTGAGCGGTGTACTCAGGGCTGCCGGCAGTCAGCGTTTGCAGCACCTGCTGCTGCTGCTTGAGGGACTCGACCATGCTGGTCGCCTTGGCCTGAGCCTGCTCAGCGGCCTGCTTGAGACCTTCGGTCTGATCCGAGAACTTCTCATAGTTCTGGAAGATGTACGCGAGGTCGATCAGGCCGACCTGATGAGGACTTGGCTTCGGGGCTGCCTGTTGAGCCGAAGCGGTCGCAGGTGCGAAGGCCACGAACAGGGCCAGAGCCACAGCGAACAGAGAAAGACTGAGTTTCTTCACAACGGCACTCCTTTGCGGTTGCAGTGTCGACGAAGGTGTCAGGTGCAAAGTTTGACAGGAAGGGTGTCGACGAGATGGGGAGGGTAGGCTTCTGATTGAAGGGGAATCGCGACAGCATTGCTGTCCGGTCCGCATGACCTCGGCTCCATGCCGATGTCGAGTCGGGACTCTAGCGCTTCTGCTCACAACAGGTCAACGTGTCTCTGAACATCCAGGGGCCTGTGCGGTCGGGATGCCAGCAAAACCGGCAGGACTTGCCGGGACGTACTGGGCTTCAGAAGCCATGGTCGCGGAATGCACTGCTGTCAGACCCCGCTCAAACCGCATTCTCCGGGGGGCTCTCATGACCTTGGCTACCAGACCAGCACAACAAGACTTGGCCTACGCATTCCCTCAATGCGGATGGAAGCTAGAAATCGCAGCTGCAACGGTGCCGCGTGTGCCGTCCAA
>JAGQQB010000087.1:2446-11045 GCA_020426425.1 Planctomycetaceae bacterium
TCGTACCTGACGCTGCTAGCGTCTGCGGCGTCCATTTGATGAAACCGCTCTCGATTCGCCAGCAGTGTCCGCCATCTGTCAGAGGTCCCGCCCTTGCTCAATGTTTCGACGTACCGGGTTGCATCGGGCGGTTGAATTGCCAGAATGGGTGGCTTCCGGCATCTCGTGCGATCAATTGTTAAGCCGTGCGGTCCGTCACCATATCATACTCAGGTTCGCCCGATCCCCGGGCATTCCAAATCTGAAGGAGTCCTCCCGTGATCTTTGGTTGGGGTCGAAAAGACGACGATTATGATGACGATGAAGATGAGGACGAAGATGAAGATGATCGTGAGTATGTCCTGTTCCAAGGGGCATTGAACGGCGAAACACCAGATCTGGCCGCCAATGCTCGGCTGGTCCAGGCTGGCCTGCTGCCAGCAAAACAATTGGTCACCGAAGCCCTCGAACGCCGAGCGGAGATGATCCGGATCGAGCCCAAGGGCAAGGTCGCCCAAGTGGCGTTCTACATTGATGGGGTTCCTTATCCCGCCAGCCGACTCCCGGGCCAGATGGCCATGGCGATCACCCAAATGCTGAAGCTGCTGTGCGGTCTCGATCCGAGGGAACGGTCCAAGCCACAGTCCGGTGGGGCGAATGTCGAGTTCACCGAGAACAAGTACGTGCTCAAGGTCGACAGTGCTCCAGTGGCTGGCGGTGCCGAGCGTCTGATCATCCGCGCCCAGGACCAGAAGAAGGTTCTCGAAAAGCCGGACGATGTGGGCTTCAGCGAGGAACTCAAGGCGAAAATTCGCGAGTTCACCTCGCAGAAGAACGGGCTGCTGCTGGCGGCTGGTCCACCCAATTCCGGGGTCACCACCGTCTCTATTGCCATGGCTCGCAGTGTCGATGCCTACATGTATTCGATCTATTCGCTGGCGGACCTGGGCGATCGTGATCTGGCCCACGTGACCAGCATGAAGAAGAATGAGGGAGACACCCTCAGCCAGACCATCACTCGGGCCAAGCGAAAAGAAGCGGACGTCTGTTATGTCGAACCGCTCCTGACTGCCGAACTCGCCAAGGAGTCGCTCGAAGGCTCCAAAGAATGTGCCCTGATTGGCGAGTTCCCGGCCAAAGACGCCGCCGATGCGATCGCTCGGTTCTGCCAACTCGTCGGTGATCCCAAGGCAGTGGCGGCCCAGTTGCGGCTGGTCTGCAGCCAAAAGCTGGTGCGTGTCTTGTGCACCAAGTGCAAGCAGGCCTACCGACCGAACCCGAAGTTGCTGGCCAAGGTGGGACTCCCACCGGAAACCAAAGTCTTGTATCGCCCTCCCCGCTATGACGAGGAGGACGAAGAAGACGAGGACGAAGAAGAACGTCGCGTCTGCCGACGTTGCGGCGGACTCGGTTATCATGGCCGGACCGGAATGCTCGAGTTCATTGAAGTGACCGAGCCGATCCGAAAAGCGATTGCCCAGGGAGCCAATGCGAACCAGCTTCGCGAACTGGCCCGCAATGAAAAGATGCAGTCGTTTCAGTCCGAAGGACTACGGCTGGTCGTGGATGGCAATACCTCGCTCGAAGAACTGCAACGTGTGTTCCGCAGCAAGGACTGAAGGACATCTAGGACTGGAATGACCGGGTGTCTTGCGAACGCTTGGGATTCATGCGGGGCGGCAGCGGACGAGTTGCCGCCCCGCGTTCGTTTGCCGACTTGGACTCGTCACCAGGCGCTTGCTCTGCAACCCAAGTGCCGTTGCAACGATTTCGCTGGCTCGGCTGATCAGGCCGAATCTACCGCGACCATGTTGCCAAAACGCAACATTCCTGATTCGGACCGGACGTTGTCGCCGCAGGGTTTGACCACCGTGCTAGGTTTGCCTCAGAAGGAGAGCGGCTATGTGCTCTTCTGCGGCCTTTTATGGCTGGAGCGAGAATCCCCCCCTGCATTACAGGACATTCCCATGTTGCGTCACACCCGAATCCTGAATTCCGCATTACTGGTTGGTGCATTGAGTTGCTCAATTGGCACCATGGAAAATGCGACGGCGGGATGCAACTGCCAAGGGAATGCTGGCGGCGGTGCCGTGCCCATGCACGTTGATGGCGGGATGTCCGGGTATGATGGGGGCATGGTCGATTATGCTCCACTGGCGGCCCCACTCGGCATGGGGACCACGATGGTCGGAATTGCCGATGGAACCTTTAACCCGCCCCCAGGAACGCTGGGGCGGACCTATCAGCTGCGATCACGTCCGGTCCCCACCAGCAAGCATCCCCGAGCGGGCATGATCGATGTCCGCGTCGCCGGGGCCGTCCGTGTAATCGTTCACGACTTGAACGAATACCGGACCGAGGACAAGCTCGATGGTTTCCGCAACGCCGAAGACCCCAGCCTGTACCACTTCACCTCAGAACCACTGCTCCCGGGAATCCCACACATTTACCGGGTCGAGGCACACATCCAGGGGGCCAGCGGGATCACCGTTGAAGAACGGTTCGTTCGCCTGATTCGCGGTCGCGTCGTGTACTTGAACTTCTAATGTGAACGCAACCGTCTGATCTGTTCACGATCGCCCCAGGTTGGCATCTGCTTCCAAGTATCAGACCACAACATGAAATCATGGGCGACCGGACAGTCTTGCCTGTCCGGTCGTGCTTGTTTTCTCCACCACGAACCTCCCCTCAGGACCTGGGACGGGAGCAATGAAAACTTCCACGGCGACGCTATCCGCTGTGAGGACGCTTCCGTACACTGCGGCGGTTTCAGCACTCGTGCTGATAGTGGGTCTGTGTGACTGGTTGGTTGCCAGTCCACCCTCTCACCTCCCTCGCCGTATCTGCTCCACTTGCGCACAGACCGCGCCACCCGACAACGGAAGACTTGCGTCATGTCCCACGAACACGTCCACGATGAGAACTGTAACCATGGCGACGAAATCCCAGTCGAGGCTGGCGTCGCCGGACTGGTGTTAAGCTTCGCCGAACTGGCGTTTGCTCAGATCGACTTCGACGAGTTCTCTGCCGATCCTGGCAAACGTGCCAGAGGAGTCGAGTTCCTGCTGGGCGCGGTCCACGCCTTCGCCGATTGGGAAGAGCTTGATGCCGAACAGGTACGCTCGATCCTGCACTCGGTGGTTCAGGAGTTGTTCCCCTGGGATGAAGCCGAGTCGTCCGCAGCCGCAGAAGCTGCACTGGCAGCTGCCAACGACGATTCGCTGGAGTCGGTCGCCCGTGGAAACGAAGCGATGCAGGCGACACTCGCCGCAACAAACGCACTCGCCGATCTGGTGGAAGACTTCGCCGACTAAGTCCCTCGCGACCGACGACTTTCCCAGTGTCGGGCTACACGTGGCGCGGAATGTTGCGATAATGGGATCAACCTCGGACGTATCGTTGCTTTCGATCGCGTCGTCCCGCTCCTTCCCGCACGGTGAGGACCATGAAAAAGTGCATGCGCTGCAATAAGCAGGCCTATTTCCACATCACCGAACTCAAGAACGGCAAGCCGCTCGCGCTGCATTTGTGCGAGTCGTGCGCGCAGGAGTATCTAAACGCCGTCGAGGTCGGTGGTGTTCCCGACGACTTTGTCGAAAGCATCGAAGAGTCGCTCCCGGAAGTCGCCATCGACGAGGAAACCGCCGCGAAGAGTTGCCCCTACTGCGGCATCACTTACAAGCAATTTCGCAGCCAGGGACGGCTGGGTTGCCCGAAGGACTACGAAGTCTTTCACGACGAACTGATCCCGCTGCTGGAGAGCATTCATAACGGCGAGACGCAGCATGTCGGCAAGTGCCCGCCGCGCGTCTCCGATTCCTCACGTCGGCACTATGAACTCTTGCGGCTGCGAAACGATCTGAAGGCCGCCATCGATGACGAAGCGTACGAACGAGCCGCTGAACTTCGGGACAAGATCCAGCAACTCGAAGACGCTGAGGAGTAGCCGCCACTCGTCGCACTGATCGACTTCCTGTTCCGCTGCTGAATCGCCGCACGCCGCAATTCCACTACTGCCGCCAATTCTCCGCCCCGTCGCATGGCCATCGACCTGTCTCGCTCTGTGGAAGCACACCTAGCGCATGCCGCAGCCGACCCGGCCTGCGCAGATTACGAACAGGAACTTGCCTACGTCTTTGGTCGACTGAATTACGAACATGCGCCGCAGAAGGCGCGGTCGATTGAAGACTTCCAACTCGGCAGGATGCGGGAATTGCTGGCTCGACTCGGTCAACCGCAGCGGCGAATCCCGTGCGTTCATATTGCCGGCTCAAAAGGCAAAGGTTCGGTCGCGACCATGGTCGCCCGCATCTTGCAGGCGGCGGGACTGCGAGTTGGACTGTTCACGTCGCCGCATTTGAACGACTACCGCGAACGGATGACCGTCAACCGCGAATTGCCCGCGCGTGCGGAACTGCTCCCCTTGATGCAGCGACTGCGACAGGCGGCCACCGAGATGCGAGGTGATTCAAAGTGGGGTGAACCGACGTTCTTTGAACTGACGACCGCGCTCGGCTGGTTGACATTTGAGCGGCGCGAAGTCGACTTCGTCGCGCTCGAAGTCGGACTCGGTGGACGCCTCGATTCGACCAACATTTGCGCACCACTGGTCAGCGTGATCACCAGCATCAGTCACGATCACAATCGGCTGCTGGGGAGCACGCTCACCCAGATCGCGAGGGAAAAGGCCGGCATCATTAAGCCTTATGTCCCCGTCGTCTCCGGCGTGCTGGTGCCCGAGGCACAGGAGGTGATCGCCGCCAAAGCCACCGCCCACAAGACGCCCTGTTTGCAGTTGGGGCGCGAGTTCACTTACGAACTTCAGCTAAGTGCCGCGTGCGATCACCGACTGCCACCGGCCATTCAATTGAGCACACACGGACCAGATCGCGACGTTGCCAGCCTCGAACTCGGCCTGCGGGGATCTCATCAGGCACGCAATGCCGCTGTCGCCGTGGCGGCGGTGGAGATGCTCTGCCGGGCGGGGTTGAGGATCGATGTCGCAGCAATTCAAGCTGGCTTACGCGCGGCGGTGGTCCCTGGTCGAATCGAACTGTTGCAGGAACGTCCGCGCGTCTACATCGATGCCGCCCACAACGAAGCGTCGATTGAAGCCCTCTGTCAGACGTTGCAGAACGTCACCGCCCACCGACGCCGCGTCATTTTCGCCGCCTCGCGCGACAAAGATGTCCCGGCCATGCTGCGGCACCTCATCGCGTTCGCGGATGAATTGATTGTCACCCGATACTGCAACAACCCCCGCGCTGTCGCGCCGGAGGATCTGGCCACCATGGCGCGGCCCCTTGCCAGCATCCCGATTTCCATAGTGGCAGACCCTGAGTCGGCTCTGCAAGCCTGCCTGACCACGGCCGATCCCGACGATTTGATCGTCTGCACAGGCTCGCTCTTCCTTGCGGCGGAAATTCGCGAGAAGTTGGTCAGGCACTGAGTCCAGATTCTCGTCATTCTTCCAGAAACGTCCGTTGACGTTGCTGCCCGACTGCGGTTCTCATGCAAGCGAGTCCTGTCGAATCCTTGGTGCCATGAACACACCCCAGTCACCGCCGACCGCCACTGAACTGACATCGCAGCCACTCATGCTGTTCGATGGGGTCTGTGGCCTGTGCAATTGGTTCGTGGACTTCATCATGCGTCGCGATCGCCGAGGTCGGTTCCGGTTCGCGCCGCTGCAGGGCGAAACTGCTCGATCTGTGCTGCCTCCCGAGGAAACACAAGATCTGAAGACGGTCGTCGTCATCGTGGATGGTCGAGCGTATCGATATTCTGCGGCGATCGTTCGTGTTCTTTGGCAACTGGGCGGCATCTGGGCGATTGCCGGGTCGCTGCTCTGGCTGATCCCTCAGCCGCTACGGGATTGGGGATACCGCGTTGTCGCTCGCAACCGATATCGCTGGTTTGGACAGAAGGACACCTGTCGCATGCCGACCCCGGAAGAACGGGCACGCCTCCTGCCGTGAAGAACAGATCGAATCATCAGCGGCTGCGTCGGCAAGATGCGCAGGAACAGACGAGGGAACTGGCCCGCCAGGCCAATCTGTCTCGACAGAGCTGTGGTCATCCACGACAGTGAATCCATGAAAATCACCTTCCATGGAGCGGCTGGCGAGGTTACCGGCAGCCAGCATCTGATTGAAACGAGCGAGCGGCGCATTCTACTCGACTGCGGTCTGTTCCAGGGACCACGCGCCGAAGCGCGGGCCAAGAACGAGAGCTTTGGCTGCGGCCCCAAGAATCTCGATGCCGTGATCCTGTCGCATGCGCACATGGACCACTGCGGCATCATGCCGCGGCTGCATCGCTGCGGATATCGCGGACCGGTCTTCTCGACCGAAGCGACCGCCGATATCGCGCAAATGATGCTGACAGATTCCGCCAAGATTCAGGTGGAAGATGCGAAGTACCTCGCTCGCAAATTGCGTGGCAAGCATCCTTCCATCGAACCGCTGTACGATCAGGACGATGTCGATGGCCTGATGAAGTTATTCGAACCGTTTGGCTTCAATGCATGGCAGGAACTCGGCGACGACTGCCGACTGCGGTTCCTGCCAGCGGGGCACATCCTGGGTTCCGCCATCGTCGAACTCGAACTGCTCGACGACGGTGAGTGGAAACATGTCGTCTTCACCGGCGATCTCGGCCGCCGGGGCATGCCGCTGCTGCTCGATCCGACTCCAGTCGAGGGGGCCGATGTGTTGATCACGGAATCGACCTACGGCAATCGACTGCACCCTGCGCCGAGCGATCTGAAGTCCGAGTTGCTGCATGTCATCTCACGCACGGCCGACCGCAACGGACGCGTGATCATTCCCGCCTTCAGTCTGGGGCGCACGCAGCAATTGGTCTACTTCCTGAATGAACTGTTCAACTCCGGGCAACTGCCCCGCATCCCGATTTATGTCGACAGCCCGCTCGCCACGCGACTCACGAAGATCTTTCGTCGCTACGATGAAACCTTGAACAGCGATGTTCAAGAGACGCTGCGGCACGATCCCGACGTCTTCGGATTCCACACGTTGACGTACGTCGAATCACAGCGGGACAGCAAAGAACTCAATGACGTCTCTGGCCCGATGGTGATCATTTCCGCCAGCGGAATGTGTGAAGGGGGACGCATCGTCCATCACCTTGCACAAGGTTGCGGCGACGAGAATAACGCCATCGTGCTGCTCGGTTATCAGGCACCGGGAACGCTCGGCTGGCAGATTCAGCAACGCCGCAAGTTCGTGAAAATCTTCGATCGCGACTTTGCCCTACGCGCCGAGGTTCATCAACTCGAAGGTCTCTCGGCCCACGCCGATGCCTCAGATTTCAAGTGGTGGTTCGAGGAGTCCACCAAACGCGGGCACTTCGGGCAGGCCTTTATCGTTCATGGCGAACCGGAATCTGCGAACGGACTGGCGATGTACCTGAAGGACTACTGTGATGAATCGCCCATCATTCCGATGCGTGGCAATCACTTCGAGGTGTGACTGTGAATACTAAGCCCATCCAAATACTAAGCCCATCCAAGCGGCGACATCCTTCCAGATCAGAGTTGGAATGAGCAATCGGTAGACCGTCTTCCGCAGAGCACTCAAACTCCTGCTGACAACTGCAGAACTGAATCGAGAATCCCCCGCATCTGTGAGACACATGGAGTCGCAGCATCTGTCGACGTCGGATGGCACACAACTGCATGTCTACACTGAACGCTCCGTGGGGACATGCCGGGGACAGATCCTGCTTGTGCATGGCGCCAGTGAACATGGCGGACGGTACGAACATCTGATGCACACGTTCGCAGAAGCAGGCTTCTTCTCGGTCACGCCCGACTTGCGCGGCCATGGACAGTCGCCAGGACCACGCGGTCATGTAACCGATTACCAGCGGTTCCTGGATGACGTCGACTTGCTGTTGCGGCACATGACCATGCAATCGCCGCACTTGCCGGTGTTCCTGTATGGTCACAGCATGGGTGGCGGGATCGTAGCAAACTGGCTCGTCACCCGGTCTCATCCCGCCGTTCGCGCGGCGATTCTATCCGCCCCCTGGCTGCTGTTGGCGAACGATCCCCCCGCCTGGAAAGTGCGGGTGTATCGTTGGGCAGCGCGGGTGCTTCCCGCATTCACGGTCCCGGTGAAACCTCCGATCGATCAACTCACTCACGATGTCGCAGTGGCGCATCGCTATCACGACGATCCGCTGATCCATCACCGCATCTCACTGCGGCTTGCCGTGCAGGCATACGATGCCGGACAGGCGACACTGAGTGCCGCCCAAACCTGCCCGATTCCGGTGCTGCTCATGCATTCGCCGGACGACCGGATCACCTGTGCCACTGGCTCCCAACGCTTCGCCGACACCGCCCCATTCGCAGAGATCCAGCTCTACCCCGGCTTTGCCCACGAACTCCACAACGACACGCAATGGCACGAAGTCTCCGAATCGGTGCTGCACTGGCTGGAGAGACACTGTGCGCCGGTGGGGGCGGAGCAGGTGAAGTGAAGGGGGGGCAAAAATCCGAAGCACGAAATCCGAAATCCGAAACAAATTCGAAGCACGAAATCAGAAACCAGTTCGCCCGCGCGATCTCAATTTGCTCACACTGACCAACGACGTT
>JAGQQB010000088.1 GCA_020426425.1 Planctomycetaceae bacterium
GGTGCATCGTCTGTTCGATGGGGAGTGGCAGCGCATCGACCAACGGAGCGGTGCCGAGATTGAGCGTCTCGATGTCGAGAACTGCCGCCGGTGATGGTGTGGATGCATCGAGATGCGCGGTGATTGCCTCTGCGGCTGCCCGCATGAGTGACGACTTTCCGGATCCACTGGCGCCGGTGAATAGGACGATTTGACCCCTGTCAACCGCCGCAGGCGCGGGATTGAGTGGCAGGTCAAAGCCATTGGCGATGACATGTTCCCCATGGTCGAAGTCGATTCCAAAATGGTCCATCACTTGGGAGGAGCGGACAGAGCGGGTCTTGGGGTGGAAGCTGTAGGAGACGTGCAGTTGCATGTGATTGTGGCGGGATTAGTGCGGTCAGTGGATCTGCTGGGCGAGTTCCCCGAGGCGGGTTTCGCATTCACTGAATGTGGAGCACGGTGCGCCATCGCGGAGCGATGTTGCGTTTTGACAACACTGTTGCCTTTCGCCGACAAGCCGTTGCGATCCTACGTGTCTTGCTGATTTTGGTCGCGAGGCGGCGGTCGTACGGCAAGCGAGTTTTGCTGATGACCTAGGGTTGAAGCACTCATCTCCGCTTCGCGTGCCAGTCCTGATCGACCCATGTTGACTTCATCGCTGCCAGCCAGTCTTGCCATCGATTCCGATTCACGCCACATCAAGCGGGCGGTGCATGAATTGATGCGGGGGCAGGTGCAGGCAGTGGAAGCGATCTCGGGTCAACTGGTGCCGCGTCGTCGACGTTCGGTGCTCTCGAACCGACGTTCCATGGATCGCTGGCATGTCAAGATTCCGGTGCAACTGTGGGCTGCCGAATGGCATGGGAAACAGTTGTGCATGGCCACGGATGAACCCGTGTTGGGGCTTGTGCGCGATCTGTCGTACCGGGGGCTTGGATTGGCGTACGATGCGCGACTGGATTCCGATCTGATGATCGCCGAGTTTGATCTGTTCGGCGAAGGGCCACTGCAACTGCTCACGGAACTCCGCTGGGTTCGCAAGCGTGGCGAGCACGACTATCTCGGTGGCGGGTTATTCCAGGGACTGATTCGCGGTTGAAGCAGTCGGTGTGCGGCGCTTTTCGCGATACGACCATCCGGCACGGCAAGGCGCGAACAGCATTCACACAGTTGGATCGCGCAAATCACGCAATGGGACAAGGACAGCGTCCTTGTCAGGGAAGGCCGTTGATCTTGCGAAGGACCCACTCGCTGGTGGCGATTGTGCAGAAGAGCACCAGGATAAGCCAATGGTTCCAGACTGGAACTTCTTCGCGTACTTCCTGTGACTGCTCGGAGTCGACGAACTGTTCTGGGAGGCGCGCGAGTTGATCGGGGAAGAAGAACTTGCCGCCAGTGAGGTTAGCCACTTGTTCGAGTAGACCGCGATTCGCGCTCACATCTTGCAGCTCCGGGGTGAGCTGCTGGCTCACGACGAGATCAGTCTCCACGACCTGATCGAGTGCGGCGCCTTCGACTTGAAGTCGGACCATGTAGTCGCCGCCGGTGAGTTGAGTGGTGCGGCCTTCGAAGACGAACGGGCGTCCTTCCTGCGGGGTGAGATCAACGACGACCGGCGGCTGCTCTGCCTCAGATGTGGAAATGAGCGCTCGCGCTTTCAGGTTGGGATGTTGCCGCAGAAAGGCCTCTTCCCATTGGGCGCGGATGATCACCGGTTCGCCTTCGGCGACCATGGGCTTTTGCACACCGAAGCGGACGAACTGATTGCCAGCGGACGCCTTGAATTCGACTGCCCAACGGGTGCGTTGTCCCCAGAAGCGATGGTGGAATTGATCGCCAACGCGGAAACGCCAGCGCCAGGTACTGTCGATGCCGATCCAGACAACCTGTCCGGTGCCCACATAGTGCTGGGCGATGAGGGCTCGCTTGCGTTCGGCGGCGAGGCCAGTTTCGTTCGGATCGGAACTTGGTTGTGCAGCCCAGACCGTGGCGGCTTTGCGGGCTTCACCGATGAGTGCCCAAGTGTGTCCGGGGAGTGATTGCCAGACACGGTCGTTCTTGAGTGGATCGGAGTCCATCTGCAACATCGACTGGGCAGCCCCATCGGGAGTGATTTCCAAATGGAATCCGCGCTGATTCGGCGGGCCAGTCTGCAGCACATCAGTCAGGTTGACTTCGTGCAGATTCTCGACCGGCAGCAGATCATCGATCTCGGACAGGTCGAACGATCGTGGGAAGGACTTGTGCCCTGCGGTGAGGACGAGTGTACCCCCTTCGTCGCGGACGTACTTGTCGAGCAGTTGCCAGATGGTGCGCGTCATCTGCAGCGGCCCGACATCCCCCACGATGACGGCGTCGAAGTCTGCGAAGGGAGTGGGACCATTCGGATTTGGATTGGCAGCGAGGCCGGGAATCTTGCGGTCGAAGAAGGTCTGCGCCAGCACGCCAACATAGGGTTGTTCGAACAAAACCGTCTTCAGCTCGACTCGTTCATCCCGTTCGAGAGCTGCCTGCAAATAGCGGAACTCCCAGCGGCCTTCTCCATCGACCAGGAGGATGTGGGCTTTGTCGTCGACGACGGCGACAGAGAATTCACGGTCGTTGTTGTCGTCGCGTGTTTCGTCGGGAAGCACATCGGTGGAGAGTTTGAAGCGGTGACGGCCTTCGGGGAGGTCAGTGAGTTGGAAGGAAACGTCGGCCACATCGCCGGTGATCGTGACTTCTTCGATGAGCGGTTCGAAGTTGCTCTCGTCCTCGCTGGTCAGCTTGACCTGGATGCGTTCGCCACTGAAACCACTGGTCCGGAGGGTTGCCTTAACGAGCGGATCGTCATCTTTGAAGACCTTCTCCGGGTAGTCGATATTGACGATGGAGAGATCCTTTGGTTTCCGCTCCGAGCCGATGAGCACGGTGTGGATGGGAACGGCGGAGCCAGCCAGACGGGAGGCGAACGTTTGCGGGTTGTCGTGAACGTTGTCGTGTCCATCGGAGAAGACGACGATGCCGACGAGTGGCATCTCATCGCCACTCAAGGTCGACGCGGAGAGCGGACTTGTGAGGTCGGAGTGCCCCCGCATGAGCGACTGTTGAGGATCGTCAAGCGATTCCTCCAGCTCTCCTTCCGGTGTATTGGTGACTTCGCCGGCGAATGTACAGAACTGCGTGTCGACATGTTGCCGGAGTTGATCAATGAACGGATTCGGTTCTGCGAGAATTAACCGTCGCAGGATCTCTTTGCGGGAGAGAGTCTCCAATTGTTCAAAGACCGCCTGCAGATTCTCCTGCCGTGCCTGGGCAACTTGCTGCCGACGACCGGCATCGAGTTGTTCGCTGGGATCGATCCATTCAGGCTGCTGGCCAGCTTCGTATGCGGCAATCCAGCGATCAATGCGGTCGGCATTCGCCTGATTGCCAAGCATACCGAGCGCTCTGGCCCAGCGCAGCTTCTCGGCGTCGCTGGCAAAGATGTCGCGAGTCTCCATGCTTTCGGAGAGATCGAGTGCGACGAGTACCCGGCCTTTGTGCTGTTCGTCGTAGGACCAGGTCCAGACCGGTTCAAGCAGGGTCAGGAACAGGACGAGGATCAGCAATAATCGCAGCGCGAGTAGGGTAAAGCCGAGTCGTCGCGAAACGAGCCGCTGTTCGTAAGCGAACAACATTCCGATGCAGGTGACCGCGATGATGCTTGCCACCAGGAGCGCGATGAGCCGGCTGTTGCGTTGCCAGCCGAGAAAGACAAGCCGCCATTCGCCAAACGCCCGCTCTCCGAGGAACGAGAGCGCCCCCATCGTCGCCAGAGCGATGGCGAGGAACACAATAGCCAGCAGGAATGGAGGCAGGAAGCGACGCACGGCCAATTGGTCTTTCGGCAGTGGTGAGTGGGAAATCGGTCCGGTGGGATGGTCCCGAGAAGTGTATCGCTGGGGAGGACCGAGAGCCAGAAGGTCAGGCGCGGAGTGGGGTGCATGGGGTGCAACGTGCATGCGCGTGCCGTGTTCGCAGGTCAAAGGTGTGACAGGTACGGTTGGCCGATCGGCGCCATTTGCGTAACGGCGTTGAATGCCTCAGACTCTGTGGCTGATTCGCGAGTTCGTCCTTCACGTGGTGCTGCTGACGCACAAGGTCCGTGAGCGCGTCGATAAATGGGCAGCTTGCCATGATCACCAATGACGATCCTGCGCAACGTGCCATTCGATTCGCCCAATCGTTCCACTTCACAAATCCACAAATCGTGCGAACACGACCCGCACGCGTCGAATTCGTTGCACGCTACGGGGACCCCATAGGCGACGGAATATCGCGAAACAGTGATTCACATGGATTGTGGAGCCAACCAGCAAGAAACAATCCACTCATCCAAACTTGAGGAACGACAAGAAATAGAGTTTCTGCTCAATGAAGGCGTCACATTGCTTGTTGTGTGCTCAGCACAGGATGTCATATATCACGAGTTCCTGAGAATCGACCTCGACTGACAGCACGCCGCGAGAACTTAGGCGTTCCACATCCCTGCCCGTTAGGAGCCCGACTTGATGCGCATTTCACTGTTTTGCTGCGGTCTGTTTGGATTGCTTGGTCTGCTGGCGCGAGACACCGTTTGTCTCGCTGCGGAGCGGCCGAACGTGGTGATTATGTTTACCGACGATCAAGGCTACGCCGATGTCGGCTGTTTTGGGGCAACGGCATTCAAGACACCCCACTTGGACGAACTCGCCGCGCGGGGACGACGGTTTACCAGTTTCTATGTGGCGCAGGCTGTGTGCGGCGCATCGCGGGCGGCCTTGCTGACTGGTTGCTACTCGAACCGGATCGGCATGCTCGGTGCACCGAGCCATCAGAGCACGCACGGTATTCACGACCGGGAGAAGTTGATATCCGAGGTCTGTAAAGAACAAGGGTACGCGACTGCGATGTTCGGGAAATGGCATCTGGGACATCATCCCCAGTTCCTCCCGGTGCATCATGGTTTCGACGAGTACTTCGGTCTGCCGTATTCGAATGACATGTGGCCTTTCCATCCCGATGGCCCGAATCGATTCCCGGAACTGCCCATGATTGAAGGGGACGCAGTGGTGAATCCCAATGTGACGCCGGAGGACCAGATCCATCTCACCGAGTGGTACACACAGCGGGCGGTGAAGTTCATTGACGAACATCACGACCAACCGTTCTTCCTGTACGTGGCCCACTCCATGCCGCATGTGCCGCTGTTCGTGACCGACAAACACAAGGGAGCCTCGGAGCAGGGACTGTATGGAGATGTCATCAGTGAGATTGACTGGTCGATGGGCGAAATCGTTGCCGCGCTCGACCGGCATGGGCTATCGGAGAACACGTTGATTTTGTTCACTTCGGACAACGGACCCTGGCTCAGCTACGGCAACCATGCCGGGTCGGCAGGTCCGCTTCGGGAAGGGAAAGGGACCACTTGGGAAGGAGGCGTCCGCGAACCGTGCATCATGTGTTGGCCCAAGGTCATTCCCGCCGGGACCGAATGTGATGAATTGGCCGCAACGATCGACATCCTGCCGACCATTACCGAAGCGGTCGGCGGCACGCTGCCCGAACATCCCATCGATGGGCGCAGCATCCTCACCCTGCTGCGCGGCGATGCCGACGCGACGACGCCTCACGAACGCTACTGTTACTATTGGGGCAACGAGCTGCAGGCGATCCGCAGTGGTGACTGGAAACTGCACTTCCCCCATAGCTACCGCAGTCTGACCGGAGAACCTGGTCAAGATGGCCGCCCAGCCGGATACTCGCAGGCAAATACCGAACTGTCGCTCTATAACCTGCGTGAGGACATCGGCGAAACGACCGACGTGAAAGACCAGTATCCCGAGGTCGTTGAGCGACTCCAACAACTCGCCGAGGCTGCGCGGGAGGAATTGGGCGATTCCGCCAGGAAGCAACAAGGGAGCGGGTTCCGCGCGCCAGCCCGTCTGAATTGACCAAACTTCCGTGGGGCAACCTCCCGGTTGAGAAAACTTGCCCGGCAGACTCGGCAGAGATCGCGATCTGTCTACAATGCGGCCATGCTTCAGCAAGGCTTTTTAGGCAATGACGCCTCGTTCATGCTCGACTTTGTGGTCGTGGCACTGGTTCTGGTAGTTCCAGTGCTGCTCTACAGCCTGTTTGTCGTCAAGGTCCAGCACAAATACGGGTTGCACAAGTTCCTGCAGATCGCGCTCGGGGCGATCCTGCTCGTTGCCGTACTGGCCTTTGAGGTCGACATGCGGCTGCATGGCGGTTGGGAACAGATCATCAACAAAGATCCCGCTGCACCTCGACTGAGTGAGGCTCAATTGGCTGACGTGCGACAGGTGCTGTACGTCCATCTGATCTTTGCCATCAGCACACCTTTTCTTTGGGGCACGACACTTGTGCTGGCTCTTAAGCGGTTTGGCAAACCGCCGATCCCAGGCGCACATAGCCGGCTGCACAAGACACTGGGATGGCTCTCAGTTCTTGATCTCGTCGCCACTTCGGCCACCGGATTGTGGTTCTATTACGTGGCGTTTGCGAAGTAGAGAGTGCGCGGCATTGGGGCGAGGGTGATGCGTGTTACTTCAGCAGCGTCAGCAGCATGACAACCGGTGACAGGGCGTTGACGCTGTGGGGTAGCTTGGCAGCCATCTGGATCCAGGTTCCCTGCTTGCCTGCGATGGTCTCCTCGCCAACAGTGAGCATCGCGTCGCCGGTGATGATCTGGATGATGGCTGGCAGCGGGGCGACATGTTCGGCGAGACCGTCTTCGGCGGCGAAGGCGAAGAGGATGACCTTGGCCTTGGCGTCATCGACGAGCACTCTGGTCAGCCGTCCCGACTCGGGCGGCGGAAGTTCTTCGGCGAGTTGCCGGATCTGAAATGGTGACATCATGCACCTCTGGGTTCGGTTCTCAACAGTTGGGTTATCCGTTCACCACGAACCAGTTTCGTGCGTTTCCCTGCCAGTCGTCGATATCAGTCGGAGAAGAGATCTTCGCAGGTATGCAGTCGCGCGTGTGAGGGGGACGTGTATTGGCGATTTGAAGCACCGCCATCGCTGTGTCCATCTTCTCGAATATGGCGACGCTGGCCATGTCGTTGTTCAACGTCGACGTTGTGAGGAACTGATCCCCCACAGTGCTCACCGCTTCATCTGGGAGCGACGCATGAGTGATACAAGCGCCGACAGCAATGCATGATGCTGCCCTGGTCTCTGAACTCCGTGACGCCTATTCCGCATCCCGTTCATCTGGCCGTTCCACCGGTGCCGCCGTATGCACACAGTCACGACCGGCGGATTTGGCGGCGTATAGTGCGGCATCAGCGGCGGCAATGAGTTCGTTTCCAGTTCTTCCATTCCGCGGGCACACCGCGATGCCAGCACTCGTCGTAATGTGGATCGACTGGTCTTCAAAAGGAACTGGATGATCGCGGAGCATGTGCCGGATCGATTCCGCGATCCGCAACGCACCAGCATGGCCGACGCCGGGGAGCAAGACGGCGAGTTCTTCGCCTCCCAGGCGGGCAACGAGGGGTCGGTCGGTAACGCGCGTTTGCGAGACGACCTCCTCGATCCGTCGTCCAACCTCTACCAGCACGGCGTCGCCACCGGGGTGACCGTAGGTATCGTTGATCTGCTTGAAGTGGTCGAGGTCGAACAGAATCAGCGAGCAGAGTTCGTCGGTCACCTGCGCGATTTTGAGTTGCCGCTGCAGTTCACTGTCGAAGGTGTGACGATTTGCCAACCGGGTGAGGGAGTCACGGCGCGCCTGGTCTTCGACGACCACGCGGTCGACTGTTTTCGCGAGCGTTTGCAGTAGGAACCGGGCGGCCCAGGAGATGATTTGCTGTTCCGCCGCCGATGGGCGCTGCTGGAAGCGGGAGGTGAGGCAAAGTAGTCCCATGGGATCATCGGCGGGATCGAGCGGCATCACCGCGCCGGAAACGACCGGATTCGCGCTCGTCCAGTGAACAAACCGTTCCGGGGTCAGCAGAATGAGTTCCGTGGTGTGCAGGTGCTGTTGAATGACAGAATCTTCGAGTCGGTGCCAGGCATCGAGCGCGTCGTGGTCAACATCGACCCCGGCCCAGCAGAAGCGTTCAATGGTCTCAGACTCGCCGTGCCGGGTCAGGTAGAGCGACACCCGCTCGAAACCCGTCGCACGGGCAAGTGTACGGAGAAACTCGCGGAGCATCTCCATGGGGGACTCGAACTCCATATCGGCAATGGTCCGCAGTTCGAGCATGATGCGGACCATGCGTGCTTCGTCGGGGGTTCCGGGGGCCTCGAGCGCGACAGGTTCAGGCCGCGGTGGGTTCCAATGCCGACAGGTCCATTCGAGCAGCTTCAGGTTCTCGACCTCGGCCTCGGTCCATTGCGGCAGGTGTGTTGTGCAGAGCAAGCGCTGCACCGGCACTGAAGTTCCACAGCGGATCACGTACAAGCCGCTCAGCGTCTGCGAGAGTTCGCTGGGCATGCGGAGCAGACGCATGTGTCGCAGTTCGGCAGTCTCCAGTCGCAGTCGTTCGCTGACTTCGAGCTGATCCCACAGCTGGGGGGAGACGGTGACGCGACGGATCAAGTCCCGGTCGCCAGCCGCCACCTGCAGAGAGTCGGCGCGTCCACTGGTCCGGTCGACCAGCCAGAGCGAGGCTTCGCGCGCATTGGGGAGCCAGCGAGAGAGTCGGTGCAGCAGCTGCTGCGGTTCAGTCGCCCCTGCGATGATGCTCGTGGCCCACTCCTGCTGAAACTGCAAAGTCGCCTGATGTCGCAGCAGCGCGTTAGTTTGTTGCCGAGCTTGTTCGGTTTCTTCCTTCGCCGCTTGCACTCGACTGGACCAGACCACTTCGCGAAGCAGCCAGCCCATGCAGATCAGGACGCAGACCACTCCCCAGAGGACGGAAGGCGCGAGCAGAACTTGCAGGAGTGCCGACATGGACGAGGCCGTACCACCCAATGGCCGAAGGAGATGCGATGACGCATCGTCTCACACGGCGTTACATCTCTCCAGAGGAACCGGAATTGCGGCTTTCAATTCTCTCGGCGCAGTTGGGGATTGCACCTAGAACAGTGACAATCTCCGAATTCATAAGAATCTGCGAGGAATTCCCATTTTTTCCTCTTTCCAACGGACATCTTTACCGATACGATCCTCGTCCCGCAAAATGAGGCTGCGTAGAGGGACTAGCGTATTCTCGGTTCCAGCACCTCAAGCCCCGCTAATTCAGGGCAATTGACCGGGTAACTCAGGCCTGAAGCGGAGTACTTTGCCTCCGCATCTCATAAGGGCACAGACGACGATGCAACACCCCATTCGAGCAGTTCGTACTCTCTAAGAACAAATTCTCTTTCTGTTAAGAGAATTTGGGTGTTGCTTTGCTATTGCTGCGTCTGTCCGCGATCGGGTGATCGCTCTCTGTGTTCGCTCTCCAACCCTCTTTTCACAAATGAACCTCGAAAAACTCCGTAACATTGGTATCTCTGCGCACATCGACTCCGGCAAGACCACGCTGACCGAGCGCATTCTGTTCTATAGCGGTCGGACCTATAAGATCAACGAGGTCAAAGGGGATGGCGACGGGGCCGTTATGGACCACATGGATCTCGAGCGCGAGCGCGGGATCACCATTACCTCAGCTGCGACCCAGGTGAAGTGGGACAACACCATCGTCAACGTGATCGATACCCCCGGCCACGTGGACTTCACCGTGGAAGTGGAACGTTCACTCCGCGTCCTCGACGGCGCCATCCTGGTGCTGTGCTCCGTGGGTGGCGTGCAGAGCCAGTCGCTGACGGTCGACCGTCAGATGAAGCGGTACAAGATTCCGCGCATCGCGTTCGTCAACAAGATGGACCGGACCGGAGCCGACTTCAACAAGGTCGTAGGCCAGGTGCGGGACAAGCTCGGCCTGAACGCCATTCCGATTCAAATGCCGATTGGTGAAGGTGCCAACTTCAAGGGCGTGATCGACCTGATCGATATGGAAGCCTGCTATTACGACGGAGATAACGGCGAAGACGTCCGCTACGAAGCCATTCCGGCTGAACTGCAGGACGCTGCCCACCTCGCGCGGCAGGAAATGCTGGAGAGCCTTTCCATGTTCAGCGACGACCTGATGGTTGCCCTGCTGGAAGAACACGAGTTCCCCAAGGAAGAACTGCACAAGATCATCCGGACCGCCACCCTGGCTCAGGAAATGGCCCCAATGATGTGTGGTTCGGCCTTCAAGAACAAAGGGGTCCAGAACCTGCTGGACGCCGTGGTGAGCTATTTGCCATCACCGCTGGATCGTCAGATGTCGGCCATCGACGTGACGGCGACCGAGAAGGCGAACAAGGAACTGGCCGAAGGGGCTGAGCCGCAGCTGATTCGCGCCGATCTCACGACGTCCAACGACGATCCCCTCGTCGCCATGGCATTCAAGATCGTGCAGGAGCAGTTCGGTCAGCTGACCTACACCCGGGTTTACCAGGGACAGATCAAGAAGGGCGAATCCTATGTGAACACCCGAACTGGTCAGAAGGTCCGGTTTGGACGTCTCGTCCGCATGCACTCGAACGACCGCGAAGACATCGATGTCGCCGAAGCAGGTGACATCGTGGCGGTGGTCGGGATCGACTGTGCTTCGGGGGATACGTTCTGCGGTGACGGCGTGAACTACTCACTCGAGAACATCTACGTTCCCGAGGCGGTGATTCGTCTGTCGATTGAACCTGCCCAGCGTGACGGGGCCGATCGCCTCGCCAAAGCCCTGGAACGCTTTCGTCGCGAAGACCCCACGTTCCACGTGATGACCGATCCCGAAACCAAGGAAACGATCATCGCGGGCATGGGTCAGTTGCACCTGGAGATCTACATCGAGCGGATCAAGCGTGAGTACCGCTGCGAGGTGATCGTCGGGGAGCCGAAGGTGGCTTACAAGGAAATGCCGACCAAGGAACTGGAGTTCAACTACAAGCACAAGAAGCAGACCGGCGGTTCCGGTCAGTACGCGCACGTGGTGGGGCGTGTCTTCCCGTTGCCGGAAGAATCACCA
>JAGQQB010000089.1 GCA_020426425.1 Planctomycetaceae bacterium
TCGGCTCCATCGAAGCGGCCAACAGCATCTACCTCAAACAGACACTGACCGAAGTTGCCTACGAAACCGCAAGGATCGCGGCAACGCAGGGGCATACGGAACAAGATGCCCGCACCAGGGCTGCGGAGATTCTCGCCGCCCGAGGCATCAGCGATGCGGTGGTCGAGATCACCCCCGCGATCGATGCGAACACCGCAGCGGGTACCCCGATCACCATTCACATTACCGCCCCCTCAAGCAGTAACTCGATTGGCCCCCAGATGTACTTCCAAGATGCCACCATGTCCACGAATGTGGTCATGGTCCGATTGTAGGCGCGAACCGCACTGCTGAGTGACAACCCATGAAACCACTTCGCCTTTCCCTGCTTGAATCCAACACACCTGCGCCGGAGAACCGACGCGGCGTGATGCTGGTGCTGGCTTCGGTCGCCATTGTGATGCTGCTGGCCATGGCGGCGGTCTCGGTCGATGTTTCCTTCATGCAATTGACCCGCACGGAACTCCGCGTGGCGGCCGACGCCGCTTCCAAGGCAGGTGTGGAAGCCCTGCAACGGACACAGGATCCGAACGCGGCGATTCAAGCAGCAATCGACATGGCCGCCTTGAATACCGTTGCTGGTCGGCCCCTGATTTTGACGGCCAACGACATCGAACTCGGCTCGGCCCGACTGCAGACCGATGGCAGTTGGGCCTTCGAAGCGAACGCCACTCCGCTGAATTCCCTCCGTGTGACCGCCACGATGTCGAACGACAACGCCAATGGCGCGGTCCCGCTGTTCCTCGCCGGTCTGTTCGGGACCGATTCGTTCACCCCGACCAAAGTCTCGACCGCGTCGAACATGCAGCAGGACATCTATCTGGTCATCGACCGCTCGCACTCGATGTGCTTCGACCTCAGCGGGGTCGACTGGCAGTATCCACCCGGCACGAAGATGACGCCGCACCCCATCGTCAACCCACCGCATCCGGTGCATAGTCGCTGGGGGGTGCTGGTCAAGAGCGTGAAGCGCTACCTGGACATCGCCCAGCAATCATCGCCCAAGCCACGCGTTGGACTGATCACCTGGGGTTCGCAAATTGGCACGAACACCGCCGAGTATTACTACACTCACCAGACGGAAGTCGCTGTCCGGCGTGATCAGGTGTTCACCACGCAGTACGGGAACATCCGCAGTCAGATCAGTGGCCGGAGTGAGAAGGTGATGCTGGGCGGAACGCACATGTCCGCCGGGATGTACGAGGCGTTCAATGCGCTCGACGACGCGAATCCGCTGGCACGGAAGATCATGATTCTGATGACCGATGGTCAATGGAACGTGGGTGAAAACCCTGTCGATGTCGCCGCGATCGCGAAACAGCGCGGGATCATTATCCATACGATTACGTTCCTGCCAGGCGCAGAGCAGACCGCAATGGAACAAGTGGCGCAACTCACCGGCGGACAGCACTATCACGCCGAGGATGCCGCCGAACTCGAAGCGATTTTCGAGGAACTCGCCATGACCATGCCGGTCGTGCTCATCGACTAACACAGTTCTCCAGTCACGACAAACCAACGTCAGCGAACCGATTTCATGCGTCCCTTACGCTCACCACTGCGATCACACGCCACGCGGCCTCGGCGGCTTCGTCCGCCGCAGGACCGCCGTGGGGCGTTTACCGTGGAGTTGGCGCTGACTCTGCCGATCATGTTCGCAGTGCTGCTGAGCTGTATCGAATTCACTCGGCTGAATATCTTGCGCAATACGATGGAAAACGCCTGTTACGAAGGCGCTCGCAAGATCGCTGTGCCCGGCGGCAAAGCGGCAGACGCTGTGGCGACGGCTCAGGCGGAACTCAACGTCGTCGGCGCCCGCAACGCGGTGATTACCGTGACCCCGACAGTCATCACCGACATGACGGCGGAAGTGACCGTCACAGTGGAAGTCCCCTTCGCGGACAACGCCTGGGTGTCACAATACATGGCTGCCGATGCCAACATCGTCCGCAGTTGCACGCTCACCCGCGAACGAATCACGCCGTAGCGGTTTGCACTTGAGTGAGCCACTGGACGTTCCTCTGTTCTCATGCAGTTTTTGAACTGCGGAAGAAGCAAAGTTGGGTCGGCGGTGACTTGAGGATACTCGGGGGGGGACTGCGGGTCGTGGGACTGATAACATCGCAGTGGGATTGTGGCGATTTGTTCGGAGCCGTCTGCTCCCAAAGTGCAGGGGATCTTCCGCCTGCTTTTTTGAAACGGTCGAGTAGAGGAGGGCCGCGGGCGGCTCTCCTTTACTCGACCGTGAGACTCCTGCTCACCAAACCACAACCGGTTGGGAAACAGAGCCGTCAAGGGTGACCTGGAATTCACCGACGTTCGAGAGGCACGCACTTGAGCGCCCCGAGCGAACGGCACGATTGTGCTGACTCCCATGGCTTCCGTATCGTGGAGTCTGGCGCAGCCTGCAGGTGGCCTCGCGTTTTTCCGTTGGCAGATTTCGCGCGACGTCGATCCTCCGCGAGTCACAACTTCAGCCCGACTTGTCCCTATGTTCGACGAACTCTCCCAGCTCACGGCCCTCGATGCTCCTGTCGGGTTTGAGGAACCAGTGCTTGCCTGGATGGCAGATCGGTTGACCCGCAGTTGCGACCGCGTTGAATGTGATGTGCGCGGCAATCTGTACGCGTGGCAGGGGAATGAACCCAACGCGATGACGATTATGGTCACCGCACATGCCGACGAGGTCGGGTTCATGGTGACCTCGGTCACACCGGCGGGATATCTGCGCGTTACGTTGTTGGGGTATCCCACCGTCATGGTGCTGCCGGGCCAGAGGGTACGCATCCTCACGCAAAATGGGTCGCTGCATGGGGTGTTCGGCGTCAAGCCGGGACACATTCTGTCCGGCGCCGAGGCGCGACAGGTGCCTGAACTCGGCCAGCTGTACGTTGATGTCGGAGCAACATCGGCTCAGCAGGCGGCGGAATGGGGAATTGAGCCAGGAACGCCCCTGGTGTTCGATGGACCACTTACGCAAACGGCCACACCAGGCCGCGTGTTTGGCAAGGCGGTCGACAATCGGATCGGGTGCCTCTGCCTGCTGGAGTTGGCACGACGCGTGAATACCATGCCCGATCTGGTTGCCAACGTGGTGTACGTGGTGACGGTGGAAGAGGAGATCGGCTTGCGCGGCGCGGCAGTGGCGACGGCGCACATACGGCCGGATATTGTCCTCGCGCTCGACACCGTCCCCGCTGGTGGCACACCGGAATTGGGTGCGGAAGAACTTCCCTGGGAGATCGGCAAAGGCCCGCTGCTCAAGGTGCGGGAGACGCGCGGATTGTCGACGCATCGACCATTGCGGGAAATGCTGCGCAGGATCGCCGATCAGCACGGGATTCCCTATCAACTCATCGTCGACACAGCCGGCATTACTGATGGTACCGCCGCTCAGCAGGCATCCGGCGAGATTGCCGCCGCCGTACTCGGCATTCCGCGCCGCTATTCTCACTCGGCTGTCGAACTCTTCGATTTGTCCGACGCGGAAACCCTCGTGGACTGGCTGGCGCTGCTGCTCCCGGAGTTGACGTGTCGAGAGCCGTTGATGCGATACAAGTGCTTGTAGGATCAATCTTGTCGGGAGGGATGCACTCCAGAACCCTTCAACGTGGCTTGATTCCGCTTCGCCGGTCCGATAAACGACGCACTGGCTGTTTTGACATTCCTCCGCAAGAACGGAAACACTGCTTCGATGGCTGGACACTCGCACTGGGCGAACATTGCTCACAAAAAGGGACGCGCGGACAAGAAGCGGGGCGCACTGTTCGGGAAACTGAGCCGCGCCATCATCGTCGCCGCCCGCAATGGGGGCGGCGATCCGGCCATGAATCTCGCCCTGCGCTACGCGGTCGACAAGGCGCGCAAGCAGAGCATGCCCAAGGACAACATCGAGCGGGCGATCAAGCGCGGTCTTGGCGAAACCGACGGAGCCGCCTTTGAAGAAATCCTCTACGAAGGTTATGGGGTCGCGGGAGTCGCCGTGCTGTGCGAGACCCTGACAGACAATCGCAAACGGACCGTCGACGAGGTCCGCAAGATTTTCGAAGTCTACGGTGGCAACATGGGCAGCAGCGGCTGCGTCGCCTGGATGTTCGAACGCAAAGGACTGTTCGCCATTCCGCAGTCCGCCATCAGCGAAGAGGAATTGTTCGAACTCGCACTCGAAGCGGGAGCCGATGACGTCACCACCTCCGGTGAGAACTTCGAAGTCACCTGTAGTCCCGACGTCTACCAGCAGGTGGCTGACGTATTCGAAACCAAAGGATTGCCGACCGAGGTTTCCGAAATTACTCGCATCCCCAGCAGTGTGGTGGAACTCGGTCTCGACGATGGACAGAAGATTCTCAAGCTGCTGGAGGCACTCGAAGACAACGAGGACGTCCAAAACGTCACCGCCAACTTCAGCATCCCCGACGACATCATGGTCGAGCTGATGGGCGACGACGACTAGAGAAGGGAACCTGCCAGGCAACTCGACGCGGCAGCGAGGGATCGTTGCTGGCAAGCGTGCATCCCAATCCCTCACCCGTGCCTGGGGCTGCAATCAAGCGTGCCGGACGTTCGTAAACGCCACCTTAATCTGCGCTGCCCACGCGAACATCACTGTGGGATTTCCCGACCCCGCAATGTCTGAAGACGCAATGGGCGCGGACCGTACTTGCAGTCGTATGTTCCCAGGATGATCGCGCCTGCTTGATAGTTGGCGAGCTTCTGTTTTTCGAACACGAACTGTTGACCAACTTGTAGAGTCAATTCGCCCTTTTCCACCTGCAGCCGCAGCGGCTGCGAGCCATTCCAGTCGAAACCAGGGAACTCGGTATGCTGGTTGGCGAGCGCCTTGCCACCACGAAATTCGGTAAGGAACCACGGCGAACTTGTCTTTTGCACCGCGTTGGAAAGGCAGTAGCCGTGCCCATCGGCCCAACCGACCAGCAAGAACCAGCCCCCTTGCCCTGCCTGTTCCATTCTTCCTTGCAGTTCAAACTGATTTGCCCGAGCTAGTTCCAAGACAGCATTCTTCCCACCGGTCCGCTGAATCGCACCCTGCACAATGCCCCAATGCCCGTCGGCCACGAACTCGCCCAAAACGTGAGGATGGCCCGGAGCTGGACCGGTCAGTTGGAAGGCGTCGAGTTGAACGACCAAGTGCTTGGTCGTCAGCGGCTGAATATTACGTGACGCCCGTTGCGGTTGATGCAGAATCAGCCACTTGGCTGTCAATTCCGGCGCCGTGCGCACTTCGGACTCGGCCGCTTCCTGTGCGAAACTCGCGGTACAAAGCAGTGTTATCCACAAGGTACTCAGACCACCAAACCTGGCAATTCGCCCCAATTGCATTGTCGACCCTCGCAAACGATAGAAACCTTGCACTAGATATGAGACGGTATCAGGTCGCGGGAGCGATGTCCAAGAAACGCCGGGCCAAGCACATGCCCGTGGGTGCGTTTGATGAATGGTGGTCACCTCTTGCGGATCGGCAGCGGCTTCAACAGATCGCCGCCGGCGGCGCTGGCAGCGTCGGGGACGACCACCATCTGCTTAGATGCACTCCATGCCAATTTCTGTCCCAACGGCCGTGAACGGGGTTCGGACCAGAGCGACGTTGACGGGCATCTTTTTCGCCAATTCGATCGGCGCGCGGATCGCGACCACGTACGATCTGCTCGACTGAAGTCACTCCCCTTGATCAGAAAGATGCTGATGCTCCGCCGTCTAACTCCTCTGGTTGTTCTTAGCCTGAGTCTGTCCGTCACCACGGCACGTGCCGACGAGCAGTTGCTCACTCGGCTGCGCGAAATGCAGCCCAGCGAACTTCAGGCCCATGTGCGTCTCAAGGGCGATCCTGGTCGCGGGGCGCTGCTGTTCCACAAGACAGCCGCCGCCTGTTCGCGGTGTCATGCGTCTGGAACCGGCACTTCGCCGCTTGGTCCAAACCTCGCGAAGCTGGGGCGGGAGACCACCGTCGACCATATCATCGAGTCGCTGCTCGATCCTTCCAAGAAGATTCGTGAGGGGTTCGAGACAGTTTCGATCGCCATGACCGATGGACGCGTGCTCACAGGACTCATCGTGCGGCAGAACGAAACTGAGATCGTCCTGCGGAATGCGAACGATTTGGCGCAGGATGTCCGCGTCGTCAAAGCCGATGTCGACGAAATCAACAAGTCCAACGTGTCGATGATGCCGGCGGGACTCGTGGCCTCGCTCACTGACGAACGGGAGTTCTTTGATATCGTCAAGTACATCAGCGAAGTCGCACAGGGCGGACCTGATCGAGCCGCACAATTGCGACCATCCGACGCCGACCTCGTCGTCATTGATGACACGCTGGACCTCGATCACGCAGGCATTCTCGAAGCGCTGGGCGAACGCGACCTCAACGCTGGACGCAATATCTACCATGGGCATTGCGTGAACTGTCATGGTGCCGATGGCAACAACCCGACGCTGCCTGCCGCCCGGGCGTTTGGTCGCGATCAACTTAAACATGGGGCCGATCCTTACCGCATGTTCATGACCGTCAGTCGCGGTGCAGGACTGATGGCACCACTGTCGCATCTCACTCCGCGCGAACGCTATCAGGTGGTGTACTACATTCGTGAAGAGTTCATGAAAGACCGTAATCCCGGTTACACCCCCATCGACGCAGCCTATCTCGCAGGTCTCCCCAAAGGTGTTGGGAAAGGAGACGGTGACGCAGTCGGTGACCGTGACTACGGACCAGTCCTCGGCTCGCAGTTGGGGAACAAGATCAACAATGCGCTCACATTTCGCTTGGCCGACGAAGTGACCGTGTCCTACGACCTGCACCGCATGCAATTCGCTGCCGCGTGGCAGGGAGGGTTTCTCGATCTCAGCCAGACGCAGCACTACCGCCAGCGAGGCGAACGCATGCCGCAAATCGACGGGACTGAACTGCCGGCACTGAGCCACTGGATGTGGCAACTGGGGGACTCATTCGACCTTCCCGAAGATGCCAAACCACCGCGCGGACCGGTCCGCAACGAGTGGTTGCAATACCATGGCCACTATCTGCATGGCCACGAAGCGATCCTCAGCTATGGCATTCATGGTCGCGATGTGCTCGAAACCATCGCCGCCGACACTCGTGACGAACGGGTCACGCTCGTTCACACACTGCAGGTCGCGCCTGGCGATACCCCGTTGCGGCTGTCAGTTGGTCAACTGCAGGTAGGCGATGGTCCGCGCGGACTCGTAGCGGCTGACAACGTGCAGATCGTTCCATTCGCCGCAGGGACGACAGACGCGGTCGCGATCATCACCGGCGGCACATCGCAGCAGGACGTCCCCAAAGCGAATCCGAATCGAGCGCGGCATGTCGTCGCTGGCAAACAGGCGCGCCAACTCGATCTGGGAACCGTGGGCCGCACGATCCTTGTCCGGTTCCGCTCTGACGATCAGGGAACCTTGATCGCCTCGACCCCGGCGAAAGGGATTTGGAAACCGAACGGCAAGACGCTGTTCCTGCGTGGCGGTCGGCTCGTGTTCGACATCGGCTGGGTTGGGGCGATGACGGGCCGGTCGGTGGTGAACGATGGCCAGTGGCACGTTGCCGCATTGACGGTGGACAAGACACACACCCGATTGTTCGTCGATGGAAAGCTCGAAGCCGAACGCGAAGGGTTCCGACGCGATCCGGAACAAGGGCATGTCCTCAAGGTCGGAGCGACCGCCACAAACTTTGGCGGCGATCTGGATGGAGAGATCGCCTGGATACGCATTCTCGATCGCGTGTTAACGGCACAAGAACAGACGGCGATCGTTAACCAGCCGGAACCACCAGCCGAAGAATCCCTCTTCGCATGGTCGCCCGACGACGTAGCCGCAGCACCAGCCGTGACCGCAGACGCGACCGACTGGGGGACAATCATCGCCGCCCAGTTGCTGGATGACTTCGATGGTCTCAACTGGAGCACTGACGATGCAGGTCGGCTCATCGTGACGATCCCGCCCAGCGCCGCACCACGACAGTTCCGCATCGCGCGGACGACACTCGCCGCAATGAACGAACTCGCGTCGTTTCGCGAACAGCTCGCGCTGCTACGGGAGCAACCGGCGACTGACCTTACGTCACGCCTGCGCGGCGGACCGCAGCGCTGGCCGGAGTTGCTCAGGTTGCGGGGGAATCCCGGTGAGTCGGTCAACGGGTACGCGCTCGACCACATTCCGGTTCCGTTCGAGAATCCCTGGAATGCCTGGTTGCGAACCAGCGCGCTCGACTTCTTTGACGATGGCCGCTGCGTCGCCACCACGCACGGGGGCGATGTCTATATCGTCTCCGGTCTCGATGCCGATCTGAGCGAGGTCACCTGGAAGCGGTTCGCCGCCGGGTTGTTCGAACCGTTCGGCGTGCGTGTGGTTGACGGCACGATCTACGTCACCTGTCGCGATGGTCTCAAACGACTGCACGATTACAACGACGATGGCGAAGCGGACTTCGTTGAAGCCTTCTGGATCGATGACGATGTCTCCTGTTCGTTCCATGCCTACAACTTCGACTTGCAGACCGACTCGGCTGGCAACTTCTACTTCGCCAAGGCAGGTCAGTACACGCAGCATCATCGCCCCGGCACCATCATGCGCGTGCCGCCGGAGGGACAATACGCCGATGTCGTTGCCTGGGGCCTGCGCACCCCCAACGGCATGGGCAAGTTGTGGGATGATCGCTTCACCGTCTCGGACAATCAGGGTCCCTGGATGCCTGCGGGCAAGGTCTCGCTCATCCGACCGAATTCGTTCCTGGGGAACATGCCGATTAATGCCGAGCAAGAGGCGTGGCTCAAGCAGCGGCATGGCGGCGAACTGCCGGAATCGTTCGACGAGCCAATCGTCTGGACGCCGCAGGAACTCGACAACTCATGCGGCGGACAGGTGTGGATCGATGACGAGCGTTTTGGCCCGCTTTCAGGCCGGATGATTCATTCGTCCTTCGGTAAGGGTTGGCTGTACTCGATGTCGCTACAGGAAGTCGGCACGACGATGCAGGGCTCGCTGATATCGCTGCCGCATCAATGGCGGGCTGGCGTGATGCGACTGCGGGTCAATCCCGCCGATGGACAACTCTACGGCACCGGCCTCTCTGGCTGGCAAGGCCCTGCTGGTGGGCAGGATGGCTGCCTGCAGCGGCTGCGCTACACCGGCGAAGAAGTCCAAATGCTCGACCGCGTGGAAGTGGTCTCCGGCGGACTCAGGCTGCACTTCACGTTCCCCGTCCTTCCACAATCCGCCACCGATCCTGCGTCCTATCGGGCGGAAATGTGGGACTACCGGTGGGCCAAACGCTACGGCTCCGATCAGTGGTCCGTTCGTGACCCAGACAAGCAGGGACACGATCCATTGACGATCAACAAAGTCGACCTGCTGGACGACCAGACCGTCCAACTGCACATCCCGGACCTTGCCATCTGCGACCAACTCTGGCTACGCATGAGTTTCAACGATGCCCAACTCCGCCCCTTCGCAGAAGAGGTCTACTCAACGGTGCATGCGATCCCGGAGCAGTGAAGCCCGCGAGTTGGTACAGACGGCACAGTCCAACACCCCTGCGTTGACCACATCGGAAGCCCATCCCAACAGGCGAGCCGGAGTGCGTAAGCACCCGGACTCTTCGGCGGATCGCATACAGTTTCGTTCGCGGAATTCGTCGCGGGTTTGCTCATTGCGCCGAACTCAGAGATGATCGCATCCGGTACGCTCGGCTACGCCCAATCGCTTCGCTGCTGAGCGTGCCACCTATCCGCCTTACTCCGAAAACAAGATGCCGTGGTGGAAACTCTGGTGAACCAAAATGACCGATTCAAATCCAGAAATCGTCCGCGCTGCGATTCTTGAAATCATCGAAAACCAGATGTGCGATGGGACGCCGCCGGAAACAAAACAGACCTACGATAGATTGATCGCTGATGGTCACTCACACGACGACTCGATGAAATTGATAGGTTGTGTCGTCTCGTCCGAAATCTTCGACGTGCTCAAGGAGAATCAACCCTTCAATCAGGAACGGTATGTTGCTGCATTGCACGCGCTCCCAAGATTGCCATGGGACGATGGTGATTGATGCCCCAAACGCGTACGCGGAATATCAATGCGTTGCACCGGAGCGGGTCCGACAGGGTGGCTGGGGTCAGGCTGTCGAAATACGGTGTTGAATTCAGTTTTGGTGGCATTCGACGGCCTGCCCTCCAGTACATTGGATGACAGACGCAACGATCTGGGGGCAAATCGCATGGATGGCAATCGTTCACTTGCAACCTTTCAAACAGCGATTTGACCCCAGGCACCCAACCGGCAGCGCCAACCTGCTCGGGCACACCGTTCAGCAGCGTTCGAACGGTCTGGGTCACACGCTGGCCAGCATCGATGCTGGTGGGTTCACGTCCACGTTCACGTACGATGCGGCGGGGAATCGGTTGAGCAGTCGGGATCCGAACAGTGTGGGCGAAGACTGCACGTTCGACGAACTCGGTCGGCAAACGGCCTGTACCGAGACGGCCAGTCATAGCACCAGCCAAACCTACAACGCCGCTGGCGCTGTCGTCACCAGTACCGATGCGAAGAATCACACCACCACCACCGTGTACGATCCGCGCGGCGACCGCATTTCGGTCACCGACCGGCTCGGCAACGCGACCACCTACACCTACGACCTCGCCGGTCACCAACTCACCCTGACCGACGCCGAAGGCCAAACCACGTCGTACACGTACGATGCCAAGGGGCAGAAAACGCAGACCACCTGGCCCGATCATGTCCCCAGTTCCACACCGGGCACCGCTGGCTACGGCATCACGCAGTCCAGCTACGATGCGCTGGGCCGCTCGCTGGTGAACACCGATCAAAATGGCGACACCGTGACCTATACGCACGACCTCGCTGGCCGAATGACGCAGCGGGACTACCGCACCTTGGCGAACTCCCCCAGCGGCACCATCGCCGA